>JAFXBH010000002.1 GCA_017521875.1 Oscillospiraceae bacterium | reverse complement strand
TCGGTCAGACCTGCAACGGGCTTGCCGCTGTTGCAGTTGATCTCGATCTTGGTCATACCAGCCTTCTGGATGGTTACGGAAGTACCGGCGTAGATACGAACGGGACCTGCGTAGTCGCCCAGGTTGTTATTGTAGGAAGCCTTGTCGTTGGTGAAAACGATGCCGTCCTGCTCCCACACCTGCTGAGTATTGGAGAAGGAAGTCCGGGTGGACTTGTCAGCAAAACTCAGGGTGGAAACAGTTTCCACAGGCTGCTCAGGCTCCGAAGAGCCTGCAGCAGCGTAAACAGTCAGATTGTCAAAACGAACCTGTGCAGCAATAGCGGGGATGGTGAAACTATCGGTTGCTTCTGCAAATTCGATAGTTACCAAGCGATTGCTGGTGGTCACAGTGATGCCGGAGATGTTGGTCAGAGAGTCGGTCAGACCTGCAACGGGCTTGCCGCTGTTGCAGTTGATCTCGATCTTGGTCATACCGGGGAACGCAATGTTCACGGAAGTACCGGCGTAGATCCGGACAGGACCTGCGTAGTCGCCCAGATTGTTATTGTAGGAAGCCTTGTCGTTGGTGAAGGTAATGCCGTTCTGCTCCCACACCTGCTGGGTGTTGGAGAAGGAAGTCCGGGTGGATTTGTCAGCAAAACTCAGGGTAGCAACGATCTCGGTGGGCTCTTCGGGAGCGGGTTCTTCAGAGGGAATGGTGTGGCCAAGCAGCCATGCATTCTTCATCTGGGGAGCGCCATTGTACTGGCTCATCACACCGTAAACGGAAACGGAATCGCCAACCTGGGGCTTCACGGGCATTGCATCGTAACGCAGATCGCCGATGGCATCATACAGACCGTAGATATACAGTTCGTTGCCTTCAGCGTCCTGAATGTACATATTGCCGTAGGTAGTGTTCTTGATCTCGGTAACAACACCGGTCACCAGGTATTTATTGGTATCAGTACCGGCAATACCCAGTTCGTTAGCAGCGGGGATGGTCAGAACAGGCAGGTGGGTCAGAACAACAGCATTCTTCATCTGAGGAGCGCCATTGTAGTTGCCCAGGCCGCCCACAACAGTCAGAACATCGCCTACTGCGGGCTTCAGAGCCATTGCGTCGTAACGGTTGTTTTCTGCATCGTACAGGCCGTAAATGTACAGTTGATTGCCTTCGGCGTCAGTAATGTACAGGTTGCCGTAAGTGGCATTCTTAATCTCGGTCACAATGCCGGATACCATGTATGCCTGCTCGGTGTAACTGCCGGACTGAGCAGCACCCAGTTCGTTAGCAGCGGGGATGGTCAGAGCGGGAATATGCTCCACGATCACGGCGTTCTTCATCTGAGGAGCGCCATTGTACTGACCTACAGCACCCACAACAGTCAGCACATCGCCAACGGCAGGCTTCAGAGCCATTGCGTCATAACGATTGCCTTCTGCATCGTACAGGCCGTACAGGTAGAAACTGTTGCCTGCTGCATCGGAGATGTAGATATTACCGTAAGTGGTATTGGCAACCTGAGAAATTGTACCGGAAACAATGTACAGTTCCTCAGTGTAGCCGGTCTGAGCAGCGCCCAGAGTGTTGGCTTCAGGGATGGTCAGTGTCTCGGGTTCGGGTTCTTCGGATTCGGGTGCAGCATAGTCAAGCAGAGCGCAGCCGGCGTCGAACTCGATAGTGCCATTGTAGTTCTTCAGAGTACCGTAGACGGCTACCATATAACCGGCAGTCAGTTCAGCGGCACCTTCGCCCTTCAGGCGGAAGCACTGGATGGGCTTGTCTTCGCAACCGGGAACAGCGATGGTAACGGTAATGTTTCCGTACTGTTCGCTGTAAGGAGTATCCACGCTAGTGATCACACCAATCAGGGTGTAAGCGCGATCCATAGCCTTACCGGATTCCAGAGCATAACCTGCATCCACGATCTCTAGCATGGTTTTGCGGGCGTCCAGAGTACAGCCGGCATCGAATTCGATGGTGCCGTTGTAATTCTTCAGGATACCGGTAACAGTGATGTTATCGCCAAAGGCAATATCTTTCGCACCTTCACCGGTCAGGCGGAAGCACTGAACGGGCTTATCCAGCATATCTTCTACGAAGATGGTAACGGTAATATTGCCGTACTGCTCGCTGTATGCGGAGTCGATGCTGGCAACAATACCGGTCAGGGTTACGGCATCAGCCAGGGATTCACCGGGCTGCAGAGCATAGGCTGCGTCCAGGATATCCTTGGGAGAAGTTGCGGGAACTGCAGGAACGACGCAGTCCCAAGAGGAAGTCAGGGTCTTGTCGCCATCGGTGATGGTTGCGGTCAGTTTGTAGGAGATGGCTTCTTCGCCGCGAACGACCTTAATGGTAACAGTGCCGTCATTGTTATTCTCAACGACTACTGCATCGTTATCAACAGTCCAGACAACATTCACCTTCTTGCCGTCTACATCGTAAACGTTCTTACGGGTGAAGTCCTCGGTGGTGCTGAGAGCGCCATCTGCGGGGGGATAGTCGGTCTTCAGTTGCTCGTATGCCTTCTCGGCCTCGCTGACCTTGGTTTCCTTCAGGGTAGCCAGACGGCCAACAAAGTTCTCGGTGTCCATCTTGCCGGCATTTTCACCGGTAATACGGGCAACATCGGATGCACTGAAGGTCTTGTAGAATTCGTAGGTGCCGAAGTAGTAATCAGTCTTGGTGCCATCTACATCCAGTTCGAAAGTGAAGGACTTAATGGTGGCATTCCACTTGGCAACTGCAGTGGGAGTGGTGGTGAAGACAACGTTGTTGTGCATCTTGTTGTCAGTACCCATTGCTCTTACGATTTCCAGGTAGTTCTTTACATTGCCCTTCATGAAGTACAGGCGGTAACCACCGGAAACTTCTTCTACGAATACATCCACTGCCTTGGCAGGATCGTATGTAGTCTGATAGTAGAAGCCGTCCATTTCGCCGGTCAGGTAGAAGTTCTTCTCGTAAGACTTCTGGAACATGAAGAACTTGTAAGCCACGCCAGCCTGGGGAGCGGTCACGATTTCGGGAACCAGAGTGGTAGTAAAGGTATCTTCGGGCTTGGGCTCGTTCTTGCCGGTATCCTGGAACTTGTCCAGAGTACAGCCTTGGTTGAACTGCACAGTGCCCTTATAGTTGACGATCCAACCGGTAACGGTGATGGTGTCGCCTACGCCGATCTGGTCGGCCTTATCGCCACTCAGGCGGTAGCACTGAATAGCCTTGGCAGTATCGCCGCCTACCACGATGGTAACGGTCAGGTTCTTGTACTGCATGCTGTACTCGGTGTTGATCTTGGTGACAACACCGGTCAGGGTGGACTTGTAAGGCAGAGCGCCGCCTTCAGCCAGGGCGTATGCATCCTTCAGGATCTGCTTGGGATCGGAAGGAGCCTTGACTTCTTCGCCGGCTACCAGTTTGTCCAGAGTACAACCGGCATCGAATTCGATGGTGCCGTTGTAGTTCTTCAGTTTACCGGTAACGGTAATGGTATCGTTGGGCTTCAACTTGTCAGCGCCGTCGCCGCCCAGACGGTAGCACTGAATGGGCTTGCCCTCTGCGCCTGCAACCACGATGGTAACAGTGATGTTCTTGTAACCTGCATCCCAGGGAGTGTCGATGGAGACGACCTTACCGGTCAGGGTAACTTCGTAGTCCATAGATGCGCCGGGCTCCAGTGCGTAAGCATCGTTGACGATGTCAACCATATTGCCGGCCACGGGGATCAGGTGATTCCAGGAATAGGAAACCTTGTTGCCCTTGTCGTCGGAGATGGTAGCGGTCAGGACATACTTGACCTCTGCTTCTACATCTTCCTTCACATCAATGGTGACCATACCGTTGTCACCCTTGACGATCTTAATAATGTCTTCGCCCACATTGACAGTCCAAACAACTTCGTAGTTCTTGCCGTTCACGGGAACGTTGCCAATACGCTGGAAGTCCTTGGGGGTCTTTTCGCTGGGCTTTCTGTAAACAGTCTTGATATACTCAAGGGCTGCTTCCAGTTCCGACTTGACTGCGCCGCCGTTGTTGGGTTCGGTGGGATCGGTGGTCACAGGAGTGGTCGGAGCAGTTGTGGGATCAGTTTCTTGGGGTTTCTGCTTCTTACAGCCTGCGAACAAGCCCAGGCACAAGGTCAAGAGCAGAAGCCATGCAATTAATTTTCTCATAGCAAACTCCTTTGAAATTATTGAATTTGGATGTTATCCGCGGAGAATACTTTAATCTGGTAGGTGCCGTTGTAATAGTCTACAATGCCCTTAACATTGATAGTCTTACCTTCGTAGGTGTCAGCAGTGACCAATTTACCGTCCTTGCCAACCAACACGGTGGTACGCACATCAACAGTATGGTTACCTACCTTACAGGTCAGGGTGAATGCACCCTTGGAGGAACTTTCCTCGTCGGTGGTAGTGTAGGAATCTACCACCTTCAGGCCGTTCATCTGAATGGAGGTGCTCATTGCCATTGCCGCGTAATTGGCGGTAATGCCTTCGCCCTCATCATTGACGATGTTGACCTTACCGTTCAGGAACTTGTCCGCATCGGTTACCACAAATGCGGGTTTGTTACCCTCACTGATTTTCTGGATGTTGCCGGGATCGTTGGGCTTCATAAGCCGGTAGTTCAGGTCGGAAACCTGATAGGTGCCGCCGGCTTCGTAATACTGAACAGAGCCAACGATACGCACTTCGTTGCCCACATTCAGAATCTCCAGGCCCTTGCCGTTCAGATTGTAGCCATAGTATACGCTCATACCGTAGTACATATCCGTTTCGGCATCGTAGTCTTCCACATAGACACTGTTACTGTCGTTGACAGTAACCACGCCGTTGAAGGCTACTTTCATACCGTCATACTTTTCCACATTGCTGCGCAGTTCCTTAAGTGTCAGTTCCACGGCTTCGCCGTAGAAGAAGTCCGGGTCTTTCTGACCGGAATGGACATTGAGTTTCTGCTTCTTTGCTTGGTTAATGGCCGCCATACAAACATCGCCATACTGGTTGTTGGCGGAACTGCTGGCGATGGCCAAACCGTTTTGCAGCAGTTCGATGTTCAGGTTGCGGTAGTCTTCAGACTCTGCAGTTTTATACCAAACCCAAACCAGATACCGGTCGCCGGTGGAATCGGCTTCCCAGGCAGCAGTCTCGGATTCCAGAATGATAGAAGTGGCCTCAGAGAGTTTCTCCTTGGTAAAGGCGGAAGCCTTCTTGCCGTACTCTTCGATCTTACCGGTGGATTCCGGAGTATTCACTGCCAGATAACGGCCTTTCAGCACGCCACCGGGCATAACAGAGGAAGGTACATAGAAATGGGTGGTATCACCGTCGATGTACATCTTGACTGTAACCTTCTGCTGGGCGGTGCCGGAATTTTCATTCAGTTTCACCTGCGCGGCATAGTCAATGACCTCTGCGCTTTGCTCCCCTTCGGTGGGCTGGGTGCCCTCCGTACCTTCCGTGGGTGTGCTGGGGGCACTGGGGGTAGTCGGGGTAGTGGGTTCGGGGGTCTTCCCACAGCCGGCCAAACAGCCGACTGTGAGAAGCAGTGCCAATAATAAGGTTAAAATTTGTTTCAGCATATGCGCTTATCCGTTGTATTCACATTCGTCAATCGCATCCTGGAATGCGCGATTGATCTGATTGTCGATATCTTCGGTGAGAACCAGGCACTTGGACATCAGAGCGCCAACCTGATCACGGGCGATGGAAGAACCGTTGAATGCGGGAGAGGTGTAGTAAGCATCCTGCTGATCCAGACAGATCTTAGCAGCCAGAGCGGAAACATAGTCACCGCCGTCAGCGCTGTTCAGGTAATCTGCGTAAACTTCGTTTTCGCTAACAGACTTCAGTACGGGAACGTAACCGGAAGCCATACCAAACTCAGCCTGGAATGCCACATTGGTGGTCAGGAACTTGACAAACAGCCAGGAAGCGATTACTTCCTGAGGATTGCTCTTCTGGAAGATGCACAGGCTGGGACCCTGAGAGATAACCTTCTGGTTATCCTTGCTCAGCTGAGGAATGGTAGCGATGCCCACTTCGAAGGGGTAAGCGCCGTCTACCTTGTCAGGACGCTGGTGAGTTGCACCTGCAGAAGAACCGATGGACATATAACTCTTGATGCCTTCCTGAGCGGTGAACAGGCCGGAGGTATATGCGCCGTACAGAGTCTGGGTGGTCAGGTAGCCCTTGTTGTACCAGCCGTTGAACTTCTTAACGAAAGCCTTATTGATGTCGTTGTCGAACAGGTAGTGGTCATCACCGGCGCTGGTGTAGGGAGAGTTGCTCTGCTCACACATGGTAATGAACCAGTTGCCTTCAGAGTCGTAACCCAGAGGAATGGATTCGGGATCAATCTTCTTGATCTGCTCGCAAACCTTTTCCAGTTCGTCCCAAGTAGTGGGAACGGTCAGGTTGTTGGCTTCGAAGAAGGTCTTGTTGTAGTACAGAACCTCGGTGGACTTACTCAGAGGCATGGTGTACATCAGGCCGTCACCAAACTGCTTACCTTCGTTGTAGTAACCTTCGATGAAGTCAGCCTTCTGCTCATCGGTCAGACCGATGATTTCCTTGGTGCCATCTTCACGGGTCACTTCGATCTTGCTGTCGATCAGGTTATCCAGGTGTGCAACTGCGCCTGCCAGGTTGTACAGAGCAACGTGGTCGGGGTAGCAGTATGCGATGTTGGGC
>JAFXBH010000034.1 GCA_017521875.1 Oscillospiraceae bacterium | reverse complement strand
TCAGGCGCTGGTGGATTTAATTGAAAAGTATCAGCCCAAATATCTGCTCCACGGACACGTCCACACCAACTATGGAGATGACATCGTCCGGGAAAAGACCCACGGCGAAACAAAAGTTATCAATGTTTGCCAGCGATATGTAATCGACATTTGATAAAGAAAGGCGTGTCATTATGCGAAAAATGACAAATGCCGAACCGCTGGATATTTCGGTGTTCGGTATGCCCCTTAAAGTTTTCCGCATCGGTAAAACCCCGGGCATCAAATACCATCACGATCCCGATGAAATTCCTGCCAGTATCCGCAGCGTCCACTCTCATTTTACTTATGAAGTATTTTTCGTTACAGAGGGACCGCTGGAATTGATAACAGAGGAAAACGCAGAGGTTTTCCAGAAAAAAGTGCTGATCATTCCCCCAAAGATCCGCCATTATTCCATTCCCAGCGGTGAGGGCAGTTATTGTCTGCTTTTTTCCTTTGAAGAGGGGAAAAAGCAAAATAAATGGCAATCCGAAATTGAAGCCCGGCTTCGTGACGGTGTCTGTCAATTGCCTCTTTCTGAGGATGTTGCGTTTTATATTCGCAAAATTGCGGAAAAATGTACCCAGACCGGTGTCGCGGTGGAAAAAGAAGAGGCGCTGTTGGCTTCTTTGATCTTCTATGAGATCATCGGACAGTTACTTCCGGAAAGTTACGGCAGGCAGTCCCAGGGCGCAGGCAGCGCTAAGCACATTTATGAAATCGAGACCTATATCAACTTTAATATCAACAAAAAACAAAGAATTACCCTTTCTGATGTTGCCAAACACATTTCCTTAAGTACCCGGCAGGTGTCCCGCATCATTCAAAAAGAGTACAATTGTACCCTGGGTGAACTGATCACAGATAAAAAATTGGCAGCAGCGGAAATGCTCATTAAAAACACGGATATGCCCGTTGGCGAGATCGCCCGGCAGGCAAATCTGGGCTCTGACAACTATTTCTACACGCTGTTTAAAAAGCGCTATGGCATATCGCCTTTGCAGTATCGCAAACAGAAAAGAGGATAACGATGTTTGAAGGTTTTTCTCCGGAAACGGTGGATTTCCTTTGGGGAATCCGAATGAACAATAACCGGGATTGGTTTCTGGAACATAAAAAGGATTATGTAAACTATCTCTATGAGCCTATGAAGGCGTTGGGCAAGCAGGCTTTTGCACCCTATATGGATACCCCCGGCAATATTTTAAAAGTCAGCCGTATCTACCGAGATGCGCGGTTGCACCACCCGTTGCCCTATAAAGAATGCCTCTGGTTCAGCATCCGTAAGGATGTGAGTTGGTGGGCAGAAAACCCCGGGGTGTACTTTGAGTTTGCGCCGGATGAGTCAGTTACGGCTTTAGTCTGTATCGCCCAACACCCTCTACAATGGAGATTTTCCGCCAGGAGATCGCCCGGGATCCGGATACTTTTTTAAAAGTGATCCGGGATACAGAAAAAGCCACCGGTATTCCGGTGACAGCGGAAGTCTATAAACGCCCCAAAGAAGCGCCGATTCCGAAATTAACCCCCTATTTTGCCTGGAAGGGGCGAATCCATTGCGGTGTGGATGAGCCGGTGTCCGAGGCGGTATTTGGCCCGGAACTGGGGGAGAGAGTATGTGATTTCCTGGAAAAAGTCATTCCTATCTATGAGTATTTTAACCGCTTCAGAACATAGTGTTCAATATGTCATTGCGAGGCTTGCTACGCAAGCCGTGGCAATCTGTTCTGCCAATAAAAAATCCACTGGCTGTCAGCCAGTGGATTTTTGTTTTAGATTTCAATGTCAATAGCAGCCACAGCGGCAGCGGGGAGGGTAACGGAGTCGCTCTCGATGGTAACTTCCTTTGCGGGGAAAGCGTTGGGAGTAACAAGGGTCACTTCCAAATCAGGCTTTTCTGCAATATACTCCATCTTGGCGCTCTTGATGGGACAGCCTACATCCAGTTTTAGTTCCTGGGCAGCATTCATATCGGTGTTGGCGATGTGCAGGAAGATCTTGTTACCGGTACGGGAGGCGACCACATCCAGTGCGCCGTCATAAGTAACATCCACGGCATACTTGCCCTGGTGACGGCCAAACAGCGCCATAATGCAGGCAACGGGCATCATGTATACTTCGCCGGTGGCGACGGGTGTGGGGATCATCAAGGCGTTGGACTGCCAGGTATTGCCGCAGAAGTCTGCCAGGGTGGCAATGTCCAAAACATCGCTGTTGCGCATAATTACATTGTGACATCTTGCGTAAGCCACGCCTGCCGCCCAGGTGCAAAGGGCAGTGCCCCGGTTCTTGCCGGGGAAGGAGAAGTGACTTTCTGTCATAGCCAGACGCTTACCGTTCAAGTCGGAACGCATTCTTGCAATTTCCACTTCCATAGACTTATAGGCATTCATAAAGTGATCCCAGGTGTTCTGCACATCGATCCGGTAGTCATTGCCGGACAGGGGGCAGTTGGGAAGCCCGGAATCAAAGTGATGGTGGAACGCAATGGTATCCACCTCATCAATACGGCTC
>JAFXBH010000033.1 GCA_017521875.1 Oscillospiraceae bacterium | reverse complement strand
GTAGCGGTATAGGTATGCTGCTCAGCCTTGTCCACATCGTGGGTATAGTACATGCCGGGAGAACGAACAATCTGGGATCGATGACACGCTCAGCGCCATTGATCACAAAGGTGCCGCCGTTGGTCATAATGGGGAAATCACCCATAAAGATTTCCTGTTCCTTGATTTCGTCGGTCTCGGTGTTGCGCAGGCGCACGCGAACCTTAATAGGCTTTGCGTAGGTAGCGTCCCGCTCCTTACACTCCTCGATAGTGTACTTGGGCTTGTCGTTCATGGAGTAATCCAGGAAACTGAGTTCCAGTTTACCGGAGAAATCCTCAATGACGCCAACATCCTTGAAGACTTCCCGCAGACCCTCATCCAAAAACCATTGGTAGGAGTCTTTCTGGATCTTCAGCATATTGGGCATTTCCAGGATTTCCTGATACTTCGCATAGGACTTACGCACTGTCTTGCCAAATGTCTGATCCTTGACCATTGCCATATGATTCATCACAGCCTTTCTTTCGGTAAATTACCAGAATGATGTGTTACTCATTAAATGATACGCTCGGAACGGTTGTTAGTTTGTAATCATTTACACTTGACAGCCAAACCAGCCTATGATATAATGCTCATGCTGGGGAGAATCGGATAAAACCGTATACTCCCACAGTATGGAAGACCATTTTATCACAAATGATTTTTCTTGTCAATCTATTTTTCCAAATTCTGCCTCGGATTTTCCGGGGATTTTTTATTGTCAAATACGCATCCCCGCTAAAAACAGCATCCCCCCTGCTCTGCAAGCAGGGGGGATTTATTATATATTATTATAATGTATCATCAAAGTACAGAGTAGCCGAAACTGTTGACCAACGCGTCAATGGGCTGACCCTGTTTACAGAAGGGGCACTCCCGATAATCATAACTGGCATAACCGGGCAGGTCGGCTAAGGAATAAACAGACACCACTGGGTAATTACCCACTTCTTCCACTGCGCTGTAAAGGGCGGCTACGCCGGAGAGGAAACCGCCGTAGTAACCAATGGCTTCAATGCTGCGTTTGGCGGTAAATCCGGTGGTAATACTGGCCATCAGAACCAGGACATGCTTACCTTTGATCATGGCCTTGATATTATCTCTGAAAATGATCTGGGAGTTGGCATTGTATTCCGGCTCTACCACATAAATAGACTTATGACTGTTGATACTCATAATGCCGCCCTTGGTCAGTTCCTCAGCCAGACAAGTGCCGATGACCGCCGTACCGTCCAAACACAAAATGGTATCCACAATTGCAGAGGTATTAAAATGCGGCATCAGTCCCTTTGCCACCGCTTTTGCTTCACTGAGCCGTGTTTTTTGATAGGTGATATCCACATAGCAATTAATATGGCTGTGGTTGGTTGCAAAATGTCCTCTGGCATAGCGCAGGGGTGCTGCGCAGTTGGTTTTCTCCAGTTCCATTAATTGAATCATCGTCGGTTTCCTTCCTTTCTTTTCCAAAAAAGAAAGCGTTTTCTCTTGTCCGGCAGAAGCGTTCTTCGCCGGACAATGAAAAAACGCTTTTTTTCATTGTATCGCATTTTCTATAAAAAATCAAGGTTTTTCTTCGATTTTTTGCCGACTCAACAGCATAGGCTCCTGCCGTTTGAACTGACGGGCGATCACCTTGCAGATCTGCTTCTGCTCGATCATCTCGTGAGCCTGTTCAAATGTAACCCACTGGACACCGTCTGTTTCTCCGGGAAGCAGTACGATTTCGGATATTGGGGTATTGCGCCGGAGGCAGTAATAATCATAATAAAAAGAACCCTCACGGCCGGAATCCAGCAATTCGAATTCCTTTTCGTCTGCCCGGATGCCGGTCTCTTCAAACAGTTCCCGGGCAATGGCCTGCCGGCTGGTCTCCCCCGCTTTTGCCACACCCCCGGAGTTTTCCCAAGTGCCGGGGTAAGATTTCTCCGGAGCTCTGCGGGTCAACAGCAGTTTACCATCTCCGTCATAGACCCATACACAGACGATCAGACCATACTCGCCGGTCTTCCACTTTGTGCCACGCAAATGGGTGCGGCCGGTCAATCTCCTGCTTCTGTCATACACATCATTATATTCCACAAAAATGCCTTCTCTCTTATGCTTTGTTTTATCATACCACGCCTCCGCGCAAATAGCAACCTTTTCTCCTGCCGCAAAATGACCGATTTTTTCTTTTTTCGCGGTTTTATCGGTAATTTTTACCAGTATAGCCTTTTGTCGTTATATTTTCTTTGTTAAAACTGACAGAATATCGCTCCGGTTTTCAGCGAAATTACCTCTTTCTTTCCCGTGCAAAATATGATATTGTATTTAGAGAATCATAAAATGTGGGGGATATTGCCTTTCCCCTTTTATCTTACTATTGAAGGAGAACTGTAACCATGCTTTTTCAAAAGAAACGCTGCATTGCTATGTTGTTGGCCGGCGGTCAGGGCAGCCGTTTGAAGGTCTTGACCGAAATGACCGCAAAACCTGCCGTCCCCTTCGGCGGCAAATACAGAATCATCGACTTTCCCCTGAGTAACTGTGTCAATTCCGGCATTGATACCGTAGGTATTCTCACCCAGTATCAGCCTTTGGAACTGAATGAGTACATAGGAAACGGTCAGCCATGGGGTCTGAACAAGACCCACAGTTGTGCCCAAGTCCTGCCCCCCTATGAGCGGCATGACAAGAAAAGCGGTTGGTACAAAGGTACTGCCAACGCCATTTATCAGAATATTGATTTTATTGAGCGTTTTCAACCGGATTATGTGGTCATTCTCTCCGGCGACCACATCTATAAAATGGATTACAACGCTATGGTAGAGTACCACGAGAAGAACAATGCTTCCTGCACCATCGCTGTAAGAAATGTGCCCCTGAGTGAAGCCAGCCGTTTCGGTATTCTTAACACCAATCCGGACAACTCCATATACGAATTTGAGGAAAAACCCGCCAAGCCCAAATCCACCAACGCCTCCATGGGCATCTATGTATTTAACTGGAATGTGCTGCGGGAGGCCCTGCAGGCTGACGAAGCCGACCCCCATTCTTCCAACGATTTCGGCAAGAACATCATTCCCAATCTGCTGAACGCCGGCCACAAGATGATGGCCTATCCCTTCGACGGATACTGGAAAGATGTTGGTACTATCGATTCCCTGTGGGAAGCCAATATGGAACTGCTGGGCAAGAATCCCGAATTCAACATTCGGGGTGACGAACGCAGCCGGATCTATGCCCGGAACAACGCCCTGCCCTCTTCCTATATTGATCAGTACGCCAAGACCGTTAACTGCTTCATCGCAGAAGGCTCTGAAATTTACGGCACAGTTTGCCACAGCGTGATCTCCACCGGCTGCACCGTAGGTGAAGGTGCAATCGTGGAAGATTCCGTTGTGATGCCCGGTGTTGTGATTGAATCCGGCGCTATTGTCCGGCACGCCATTCTGGGCGAAAACTCCACCGTTCGCCGCAACGCCGTAGTCGGCGGTGTCTTTAAGGCCGGCGATGAGAAGAAGATCAGCGTTGCCTCCAAGGGCGCTGTCATTGAAGAAAACACCGTGCTTCTGCCCGGTGAAATGCTGTAAAGGAGGGGAATACTATGAATGTAATGGGTATTATTTTCGCCAACGATGCCAACATGGGCGGTCTCAGCGATAAGCGCACCATGGGTAGTATCCCTTTCGGCGGCCGTTACCGTCAAATCGACTTTCACCTTTCCAATATGTCCCACGCCGGTATTCGCCACATTGGCATTATCTCCCGACAGAATTATCAGAGCCTGATCAACCACATCGGCTCCGGTGAGGAATGGGGTCTGGAACTGGAAGAAGGCGGCATGGAGTTCCTGACTCCCTATGCCATGTCTGATTCCCACAACTACCGGGGAAAACTGGAAACCATCCACAATGCTATGGGTTTCCTGAACTACGGCGCAGATGATGAATATGTGATTATGGCCGACTCTGCCATTTTGTGTAACATTGATCTGAACGATGTGCTGAACGCCCATATTGTCAGCGGCAAGGATATTACCGTGGTTACGAAGGCCGGTATTGCCAATGGTGCAAAGCAGTTGGATCTGGCCATCAAACTGGATGAAAACGGTGAGATCGCCGATATGGCGGTAGACTATATCGCTCCGGCAGAATACCTGGCCTCTATGGATATGTTTGTCTTGTCCAAGCAACTGCTGAAGAAACTGATCAAAGAGTGCATCGCCCGGAATCTGTTCCACATGGACCGGGATCTGGTGCTGGGTTCCTGGCAGGCAGGTAAAATTACGGTGAATGTTTATCAGTTCCCAGGCCTTGCTATGTTCAATGAGAACATTCAGGAGTATTTCCGCAACTCTCTGTCCCTGCTGGACAAGGACGTCCGCCACGATCTGTTTTACTACAACCACCCTGTATACACCAAAGTGCGGGACAGAGTGCCCAGTTACTACGGTGAAAACTCTGCCATCGATAACTGTATCGTAGCCGACGGCTGTATGCTGGAAGGCAATGTCCGTAACAGTGTTTTGTTCCGTCAAGTTACTGTGCAGGAAGGCTGCAATATTGAAAACTGCCTGATCATGAATGACACCGTAGTCGGTGAAAACTGTGAACTGAAATATGTGATATTGGACAAGGATGTGGTGGTACATCCCAACACCCGACTCATTGGCACAGCCAGTATGCCCATTATCATCAAACGAGGAGAAATTGTATGAAAATTGCCATTCTGGCTTCGGAAGGCGCTCCCTATATCAAGTCCGGTGGCCTGGGTGATGTGATGGAGGCACTGCCCTCTGCGCTGGCCCGGATTCCCGGAAATGAAGTCGTTCTGTTTTTGCCTTACTACAAGAAAATTCTGGACAATCCTGCATACGAAACCGAACTGGCAGTCCAATTCCAGGTGGCTTTGGGTTGGCGGCAGCAGTATGCCGGCATCCGGCGGCTGAAAAACCGTGCCGACGGCGTGCAGGTCTACTTTATCGACAGTCTGTATTATTTTGGTGGCCGGGACGGCGCGATCTACGGTGACGGTGATGACGGAGAACGGTATGCTTATTTCTCCAAGGCTTGTTTGGATGCCATGGTGGCACTGGACTTCATCCCCGATGTAATTCAGTGCAACGACTGGCAAACCTCTCTTGTGCCGGTATTTTTGAAATCCCAGTATTACCCCTTCTTCCCCAACACCCGGTGTATGTTCACCATTCACAATGTAGAGTATCAGGGCTGGGCAAACAGTGATTTCTTTGACGATGTGCTGACCCTGCCCTGGGAATACCGGCAGCGGTTGGATATGAGCGGTATGGTGAACACCATGAAGGGTGCTATTGAAACTGCTGATCTGGTAACCACCGTTTCCGAAACCTACGCAAAGGAACTGATGTATCCCTACTATGCCCACGGAATGGATTCCGTACTGGCGGGTAACGCGGGCAAACTCACCGGTATTACCAATGGCATTGATGTGAACACTTTCAATCCGGAAACTGATCCGGCGATCCCCTGTCATTACAACGCAGAGACCCTTGCGGAGGGCAAAGCGGTATGTAAAGCAAAACTGCAGGAGGAAGTGGGCCTGCCTGTACGGCCCGATGTGCCGCTGATGGTGATGGTCACCCGGCTGGCCGGACACAAGGGATTGGATCTTCTGTGTCACATTGCCCGACAACTGTTGTGGGAAGAGGATTGTCAACTGTTGATTTTAGGCACGGGCGAAGCCCAGTACGAGAATTTCTTCTTAGGTTTGGCCCGGGAGTTCCCGGAGCGGGTGTCCGCCAAGATCACCTTTAACTTAGGTTTGGCCGCCCGGATCTATGCCGGCGGTGACATCTATCTGATGCCCTCTAAGAGTGAGCCTTGCGGCTTAAGCCAGATGAATGCCATGCGGTACGGCACAGTTCCCGTGGTACACGCCACCGGCGGTCTGAAGGACACCGTTCCCTCTGCCGACGAAAACGGCAAAGGCGGTTTGGGATTCACATTCCAGAGTTACAACGCCGACGATTTCCTGGGCGCGCTGAAACGATGTCTCCATCTATACAAAAACGACCCCGTTCAATTCCGGGCGCTGCAGAAAACCGATATGGAGCAGGATTTCAGTTGGGATAAGCCCGCCGGTCGGTATATGGCATTGTTTGATAGAATGTTAAACGGATAACCAAAAACCGGAGCAGAAAATGCTCCGGTTTTTCTTGACCTTTTGCTGATTTTGCCGTATTCTATAAATAGTTTTTTCGGTAGGAGCAAGCCATGCGAATTTTGTTTGATTCCCAAAAATCCATATTTAAAGAGCCATTCGGTACCCTGTCACAGGGGGAGACCTGCACTTTACGGGTTCATATTCCCTCCTCTGTAGGTACTGTTCGGGCAGAGTGTATTCTGGATGCAGATGACGGCTCCCGGCAGATAATCGCCCCAATGGAAAAGGTATCCGTTCAGGGTGCGTACGACATTTTCTCCGGCAGTTTTTCTCTGGCTGATGCAGGACTTTATTTCTACTATTTCCGCATTTACAAGCCGGAGGACTCTTTCCGGTTATTTAAGTACGGTAATGATACCAATATGGAAGCCGGTGACCGGTGGCAGATCACCTGCACACCCAAGGAGTTTACCACACCGGACTGGGCAAAAGGAGCGATCATTTATCAGGTATTTCCTGACCGGTTTTATCAATCCGGTGCTGTAGATTTGCAGGAAAAACTGTTGCCTTACACCCTTCATGAAGACTGGAACGAAGAAGTAGCGTGGCAGCCGGACAATCAGGGAAAAGTTTGGAATAATGACTTTTTTGGCGGTAATTTCCGGGGTATTGCAGATAAAATGGACTACATTGCCTCTTTGGGGACAACCATTTTATACCTAAATCCCATCAGCAAAAGTTTCTCCAACCATCGGTATGATACCTACGATTACAAGACCCCCGATCCAATGCTGGGTACATTGGAAGATTTCCGCTGCCTATGTAATACCGCCCATCAGCATGGCATCCGGGTGGTGCTGGACGGCGTCTACTCTCACACCGGATCAGACAGTGTGTATTTTCAGGATGCCTGCCGCTCTTTGGATTCCCCTTTCTGCTCCTGGTACACATTTTACGAATATCCCCACAAGTACAACAGTTGGTGGGGTTTTGACACCTTGCCTACGGTGAACAAGACTGACCCCGCATTTTTGGATTACATCATCCGTAATGATGACTCCGTGGTAGCCCACTGGCTGGGTCTGGGCGCTGACGGTTTCCGGCTGGATGTGGTGGACGAACTGCCGGACAGTTTTGTGCTGGAACTAAAAAACAGAATCCGGCAAATCAAACCTGACGCTCTTTTGATCGGTGAAGTGTGGGAAGATGCTTCCAATAAGATCTCTTATAACATCCGCCGCCGGTATTTTGCCGACGGGGAACTGGATTCCTGTATGAACTATCCCTTCCGCACTGCCATTTTGCATTTCCTGAAAGGCTGGGATGACGGTCAGCAGTTCAAAGAGACCGTAATGCGCATTGCAGAGAACTATCCTGCGCAGGTGCTGTCCTGCAATATGAATTTGCTGGGTTCTCACGACACCCCCCGGATCCTCACCGCTCTTGTAGACGATTTCGAGGGCAGCCGGGCAGAATACGCCCAGCGGAAACTGACGCCCAGTCAGCGGGAATTGGCCACTGAACTGCTCAAAATTGCATCGTTGTTGCAATACACCCTCCCCGGCGCTCCCAGTATCTATTACGGTGACGAAGTGGGTATGGAGGGACACAAAGACCCCTTCAATCGCAGAACCTACCCCTGGGGGAGAGTAAACGACCATCTACTGGCCCACTACAGAGCATTGGGCGATCTGCGGAAGAACCACGAAGCACTGCGGCTGGGGGATATTACCTTCTTCCAATTTGCCGGTGGCAGGCTGGGATTCTCCCGTGCCTATCACGGTAAGCGGCTGGATGTTTATATCAACCGCAGCAACGAACCTTGGGAGATCCCTACCGAGAATGTACTGTTCTGCCACGGTCTGACAAACAAACTGGCCCCTATGGGCTACTGTGTTGTGGAGGTATAAGAAGATGGAAAAAGAATACTTTTTCACCGGCTACTGCCGGAATATCGACCAAAGCCGTGTGGTGGCAGTTGTGGTGGACGACAGTGAACTGCAGGAAGTGGATTGTTGCTTTGCGTCCTGTATTCACGTTCCCAACTGCACCATTGCTAAAGAAATCCAAAACCTGACAGAAAACGCCGCCACCTGATGGTTGATCCCGGCGTGAGGTACTCAATATGAAATATATCCCGCAATTTGCTATCATTTTGCTTTTTTCCTTTCTGGGAGAATTGCTGCAAGCGCTGATTTCTCTGCCTGTCCCCTCTGCGGTATACGGTATGCTGCTTTTGCTTTTGGCACTGGCCACCGGCATTGTCAAGGAAGAAAAGGTATCTGCAGCCTCTTCTTTTCTTGTTTCCATTATTCCGTTGCTGTTTGTGGCGCCTGCTGCCAAACTGCTGCAATACTGGGATGTAATCGGCCCGGATGCCGTGGCGATCTGTATCATTCTGGTAGCATCCACTTTGGCAGTCTTTGCTGTCAGCGGTCTGGTAACCAAATGGCTGCAGAAACGAAAGGGGGAAAAGGACAATGGCTGAAATGCTTTCGTCTCTCTCTTTGTTCCATGTGGCGCTGACCCTGGTTGCTTTTGCCATAGGTCTTTGGTGTCAGAAAAAGACCCGGCTTGCTTTGTGTAATCCTATTCTCATTGGTGCAGTTCTGGTGATTACCGTTCTGCTGGTGACAGGCATTGACCCCCAATCCTATGCAGAAGGCACGGACGGACTGTCTTGGTTACTGACCCCGGCTACTATCTGTTTGGCCGTTCCTCTGTATCAGCAGTTGAAGGCGCTGAAAAAGAATCTGCCCGCCATTCTCACCGGCATTTTTGCCGGCGCGGTAACCAGTCTTGTCGTGGTATTCCTTCTGTGCAAACTGTTCTCTCTGGATCGGCAGATCACCGTATCTCTGCTGCCCAAATCCATCACCTCTGCTTTGGGTATGGAACTGTCGGAACAAAACGGCGGTGTCCCCTCCCTTTCCCTGGTGGTAATCATTCTCACCGGTATTCTGGGTAATTTACTGGGTGTCACCCTGTGCAAAATTCTAAGACTTAGCGACCCTGTCAGCCAGGGCGTGGCTTTCGGAACTTCCTCCCACCTGGGCGGCACTTCCAAGGCTACGGAACTGGATACTCTCACCGGCGCTGTCAGCAGTCTGTCGCTGGTATCTGCAGGTATTATTACCACATTCCTCTTCCCCCTGGTTTGCAAATTATTATAATTATTTTGCCGCGATTTCAGCAGGATTTTTCCTGATTTTGGAATCGCGGCTCTTGCTTGTTCACATTTCCGAAAATCCCCTCCCGGGGGATCGGTAAATTCGTCGATTTATAGGTAAATTGTGATTGACTTTCCGGTGCTGATAATGTAGAATTAGTGTGATGTACTATGTGGCAATACGCCCTTTGTACTGCCACGAGAATTATGCTATAGGAGGAAATCACATTG
>JAFXBH010000032.1 GCA_017521875.1 Oscillospiraceae bacterium | reverse complement strand
GGATAAAAATCTTGGACTATCTATTGATGTGCCGAAGAACTACTATCCTGACGATGATGATACAAAACGCCCGTTGGTTCGTTGGAGAGGCCATGCTAACCTGCTGTTTTCCAACTGGCTGAATTACTTTGTGTATCAGACCACACCCTATGATATTGCAGATATCGGTAATGAATAAAAATATCCGCTGATTCATTTCAGCGGATATTTTTGTTGACAAAATGGAAAAGCAGGTATATAATGGAAGCAATGAGTTAGCGTATGCTAACTGATATTGGGAGGAAATTATGACCATCAATGATTTACAAGTTGGACAAAAAGGTATCATCAGGGAAGTAGGTGGGGAAGGCCCTCTCCGTCTTCGTTTTTTGGATATGGGATTGATTCCCGGAACGCAGGTGCAATTGCAGAAAATAGCGCCCATGGGAGATCCAATTCAGATACAGGTGCGTGGATATGATTTAACAATCCGCCGCGAGGATGCAAAGATGATTGCGGTGCAGGAGGTGACGAAATGATTTTTGCATTGGCTTGCAACCAAAACAGTGGTAAGACCACACTTTTTAACGCACTTACCGGCGCAAACCAGCATGTGGGTAATTTTCCCGGTGTAACGGTCGAGCAAAAGGTGGGTGTGATCCGTGATACAGATCATCAGATAGTGGATCTGCCGGGTATCTATTCCATTCGTCCCTACACCCAGGAGGAGATCATTACCCGGGATTTTCTTCTGAAGGAACGGCCGGATGCCATCATCAACATTGTAGATGCTACCAATATTGAACGCAACCTTTACCTGACACTGCAACTGTTGACACTCCGAGTACCTATGGTGATCGCGCTGAATATGATGGATGAACTCCGTGGCAACGGCGGCAGTGTAGATGTGCAGAAAATGACGAAAGCCCTGGGCGTTCCGGTGGTTCCTATCAGCGCAATTAAGAAGCAGGGTATTTCGGAATTGGTGGATACACTGTTGGAAACTGCCAAAGAAAAACGACTCCCTGCCGTGATGGACTTTTGTCCTGATGGCCCTGTCCACCGGTGTATTCATGCAGTGAGCCATATCATTGAAGACCACGCCAATCGTGTGAATATCTCCCGTCGCTTCTGTGCTATGAAACTGATTGAAGGGGAGCAGGAATTCTGTGATCTTCTGCAACTGAGCCAGAACGAGGTGGAACTGATTGAACACTCCGTTATTGAAATGGAGTACGAGCGGGGGCTGGACAGAAACGCTACATTGGCAGATATGCGATACAATTTCGTAGAAAATGTCTGCCGCGAATGCGTCACAAAAGCAAAAGAAAGCAAAGAGCACCAGCGCAGTGTCAGAATTGATAAGGTGCTGACCAACCGGTACTTGGCAATTCCTGTTTTTGTGGCGATTATGGGTCTTGTATTCTTCCTAACTTTCAACGTGTTTGGCGCGTGGCTATCGGATTTGCTGGCTTATGCTATCGATGGTTTGACTATGCTGGCCGACGATCTGCTGTCCCGCTACGGAATCAATCCTGTGGTACATAGCCTGATTATAGACGGCATTTTCTCCGGCGTTGGTAGTGTGCTCAGTTTCCTGCCATTAATTGTGGTGCTGTTTTTCTTCCTGTCGTTACTGGAAGATTCCGGCTATATGGCTCGCGTGGCTTTTGTGATGGATAAACTTCTGCGAAAGATTGGCTTATCCGGAAGAAGTTTTGTGCCTATGCTGATAGGTTTTGGCTGCAGTGTACCCGGTATCATGGCTACCAGAACCCTGTCTTCCAACCGGGATAGAAAAATGACGATTCTTCTGACACCCTATATGAGTTGCTCTGCGAAAATTCCCATTTATTCGGTGTTTGCTGCAGCGTTTTTCCCCGGTAGAGAATTGCCGGTGATGATTGCATTGTACTTTGGCGGTATGGCCGTAGGTGTTGTAATCGCCCTGATTATGAAAAAAACTGCCTTCCAGGGTAACCCTGTTCCTTTTGTGATGGAACTGCCAAATTACCGCTTGCCTTCTGCCAGAAGCGTAGTGCTACTGATGTGGGAAAAGGCAAAAGACTTTCTCCAGAGGGCATTTACGGTAATTTTTGTGGCCACTGTGCTGATCTGGTTCCTGCAGACTTTTGATCCTCGTTTGAATGTTGTAACGGACAGTTCGGACAGTATTTTGGCCGCGCTGGGTCGCCTGATTGCGCCTGTGTTTGCTCCCCTGGGATTTGGAGACTGGAGGATGGTGACGGCTCTTGTATCCGGCTTTACTGCCAAGGAGGCTGTGGTCGGTACATTTGGTGTGATTCTCGGCGTGGGAACAGATAATCTGACCTCGGCTCTGCCCAGCCTCTTTACCACCCCATCGGCCTGTAGTTTCCTTGCCTTCTGCCTGCTCTACACACCCTGCGCTGCGGCTGTTGCTGCCATTCGCAGAGAGTTGAATTCCGGCTGGAAAGCCTTGGGTGTTGTGATTTTGCAATGTGTTGTTGCCTGGATCGTGGCATTTGCTGTATATCGCGTGGGGGTACTGTTATGAGATGGTATGATTTTTTGATCTTGCTGCCTGTCCTCGGGTATTGCGCGTATATTCTCTTTTCCCCGAAAAAACACAGTTGCTGCGGAAATTGCAGCAAGTGCAAGGGCTGTTCCGGCAAGAAGTAAAATAAACAGAAAGTGGTGGAGCAAATGCTCCACCACTTTTGATTTAGAGTTGATCCGCCATTTGATAAGCAGAAGGCTCATCCTGATGTTTATATTTGTTAGGACTGGGGAAATTTAAGATCAGGGAGAAAAACAGACAGATGACTATGGCAGCCGCACCGGCGGTGATCCACAAACTCCGCTGCTTCAGCAATTCGTGTGTCATATATAAAAACCACAGAATTGCACCGGATACAGCCAGACACAGCAGTGTGAGAATTACTTTTAGCCAAATAATGCCATTGCCGGCAACAATCAAATAAAATATAAACAGTAGTGTATCCAAACACAGGGCAATGGTCATATACCGTTCCATCTGTTTGTAACGGTTGGGTTGTTGTGCCATGGTGTATCCCTCCTTTTTGTATATTTTAACATAGTTTGTCGAAAAATGCAATATGCGGGAAAATTTTTACAAATACTTGCAGGAGAACAGAATATTTGGTATAATATCACAAATATTACTTTATTGTGCAAGCAAGGAGCGACTATGGGAGAACCGCAATATCGCTTGGAGGGCATAGTCCATACCAGAAATGAACTGATGGAGGACTTTGAAGGCCCTCTGGATGTTATTTTTTTGTTGCTGAGTAAAAATAAAATAGAGATTCAGGATGTATCCATTACTGCTATTTTGGAGCAGTATCTTGCCTATTTGGAAGAGATGAAGCGGCTGGATATCGAACTGGCCAGTGAGTTTATTACCATGGCATCCCACCTGATGCTGATAAAGACCAAGATGCTTCTGTCCACTGCAGAGGCTGTCGAAGCAGAAACGGAACTGGATTTGTTACGGCAATCCTTGATTGAGCGTCAGCGGCACGAGGCTATGGACCAAATTCGTATGGCTATTACGGTGTTGGAACCTATGAACGAAATTGGTCGATGCCTGTTTGTCAAGCAACCGGAACCTATTCGCCGGGATGCCACTTATCGCTATCAGCATGATGTGATGGATATGCTTTGGGCGCTGGATGAAATCACCGAGCGGAACAATCGCCGTTTGCCACCGCCTACCGTCAACTTTAAAGGTATCGTGGGCAAAGAGCCTTATCCTGTTACCAAAAAAGCCAAGGAGTTGATTCACAACCTGATCCTGCGTGGCGTTCAGAAGTTAAAGAATTTGTTCAAGGGCAGCCGCAGCCGCTCTGAAATTGTGGCAACTTTTTTGGCAGTGCTGGAATTGTGTAAAACGAATTCCGTGGCACTGGAAGACGATTTGTCTGGAGAAAATCCCAATGTTCGTTTATTGGATGAATCTGCATTGACAAAGCAAGGAGATGACGAAAATGGAACAAATTGAATTACAGAGGGCCATTGAAGCCATCTTGTTTGCTGCCGGTGAGCGTGTAGAGATTGCCCAACTGGCCAATGTGTTGGAAGCAGATCCAAAGGAGATCGTCTCTGCTACCAATGCCCTTGCCGATGAACTGGCATTTAACCGCCGGGGCATTCGTATTCTGCAACTGGAGAAGGGCTATCAAATGGTGTCCTCCGGTGAAATGGCAGACTATATCACCCAGGCACTGGAGACCCGCAAGCCTCCCAAACTTTCTGCTTCTCAATTGGAGACCTTGACCATTATTGCATACTACCAGCCGGCAACGAAGGCGGTAGTCGAGCAACTTCGCGGTGTGGACAGCAGTTATTCTATCGGTGCATTACTGAATAAGAAACTGATTGAAGATGCTGGCCGTTTGAATGTGCCTGGCAGACCCATTCAGTATAAGACGACCTCCAATTTTTTGCGTACCTTTGGCCTCCGTTCGCTGGAAGAACTTCCCGCCATTGAAAAAGTGGAATTGGGAGAACCGGAAATTGCAGCAGATCCTGTAGATCCGGATCAGATGACTATGGAGGAAGTATAATTTGCTTCCTGATACACACGATAAATTATGAAAAGGCGGTACACTATCATGAGTCAAAAACTTCCCAATATGCTGGAAAGCGCAATCGCAAAGATGCGGGAGTTGGTAGATGTCAACTCTGTTGTCGGCGAGCCTATTACAGCCGGTAATACAACCATTATCCCCATTTCCAAGATTAGTATCGGTCTTGGTGGCGGCGGTTCCGATTTCGTGACCAAGAATCCCACCCCGGAGAATCCTTTTGGCGGCGGTGTTGCTGCCGGCGTGAAAGTGATTCCTGTGGCATTTTTAGTAATCAAGGAAGATAGCGTTCGTATGCTTCCGGTGGCCAACCCTGCAAATACTACAGCAGACCGTTTGGTAGAAATGGTTCCCGATGCGTTGGATAAGATCGTGGAGTTTATCGATTCCCGTTTGGAGAAAAAAGAGAATAATTGATCTTTCCCGGGGGACACTACCGTTGGGTGATTGAAATGAAACGATTATTTGCCGGGGTGGCAGCTGCATTTCTGGCTGCTGCCCTGGTTTTTCCTTGTAAGGCAATGTCCGCCCAGTCAGCAATTTTGCTGGATGCCCAAACAGGCCGTGTTCTATATGAAAAACACCCTGATAAACAGAGCCTGATTGCCAGTACCACGAAAATTATGACAGCGCTGTTGGTGTGCGAGCAGGTAAATGTACTGGATCGGGTGCGAATTCCGGTGGAGGCAACCGGGATCGAGGGATCCTCTATGTACCTGAAAGCAGGGGAAGTGCTGACGGTGCAGGATTTGCTTTACGGATTGATGCTCCATAGCGGCAATGATGCTGCGGTGGCACTGGCTATCTATTGTGGCGGTACAGTGGAGGGGTTTGCAGAACTTATGAACGATAAAGCCCACCGCTTGG
Source organism: Oscillospiraceae bacterium (assembly GCA_017521875.1). Taxonomy (GTDB): domain Bacteria; phylum Bacillota; class Clostridia; order Oscillospirales; family Oscillospiraceae; genus Faecousia. Next base: position 54 of record JAFXBH010000032.1, on the reverse strand, counting down.
GGATGAAGGATACCCATTTTGTTAATCCCAACGGGCTGGATAGCCCCGGACATT
>JAFXBH010000031.1 GCA_017521875.1 Oscillospiraceae bacterium | reverse complement strand
GATGACGATAATGTAGTTATCGGTACACTTTTGGATAACAAACGCTCCGTCAATGGCGGAAATTCCGTCATCAGAGATGTTGCCTCCGTTTATTGCCTCTACGAGTTGAACATCCTTCAGTCCGCTGATGAAAACGCCGTCTCCGTCTTTGAAACCAACGCCGATGCCGGGGCAATCGATGCGAACATAGGTGGTAGCCATTTGCACCCACATACCGGTCGACTCGTTCCATCGCTTCAAAGCGTTCGGTTTGACAGAGGTATCGAGCCACAGGTCACCGTTTTGGGGTTCCGGAGGCTTCGTGGTTTGGGGTTTTATAACGGAGCCATCCTTGTCGGCAATAGTGAAGGCTACAGGGCTTCCTTTAGATTCCTGTACATTCTCCAGAGATCCATAGTCTGAAGGCTCCAGCGTGTTTATATATTTTTTATCGGGGAAGATGACAACATAGGCACCCATCGATACCAGATGCTTCTTTCCTTCGGAATCAAGGTAAAAAGGATCACCTTGAGTGCCTTCAACCTTTTTGCCGTTGATGTAGAACTTTCCGTCCGCCACAAAGCAAAGGTTGTCCTTTGCGATGATCCCCTGCACATTGGTCGGTCTTTCGATGATGTTGCCCTCATCATCCACCACTTCGTCCTCGAAGCGGTATGTGCCGCGCTTGCCTCTCGGAGAAAGGAGCGGGTAATAAGCGGATGTGAGGTTCTTCATATCGTAGAACTCGCCGCCGCCAATGGATTGGTTGTGGTTGTATCCACGGAAGTCTGCTGTCATCTCTCGTGATGTTTCAAGAGTATTGAGGGTAGGTAATTTCATTGTCTATCCCCCTTAAAAGAATTTTATTTTCGTCCCAAGCGGCATATGGGTTCTGTTGTAGTAATTCGCATATGCCGAATATGCAGTATTGAACATCGTCATACTGTTGTTATACTTGCCGTATTCGCCGTTGGCATAGTCGATCTGTGCCTCAAGCCACTTGTGATACATATCATCGTGCGGAGACGGAACAAGCAGTTCGGTGTGAATGTCTGTATCATCGCCGTATCCGCTGAATTGAATTGCATCGGCACCTTCGTGGGTGTCGATGATTTCATTTTTTATTGTGCAGTCAAGGTTGGAAAGCCATTTGACCTTATCCTCCTGCGAATATGTGTTCGGCTTAATATTATCGATATAGGTGATTGCTTCAATAATGGTCATAAATGTCCCTCCATTCGGAAATGGGGGAGTGCAAGGACTCCCCCATAATCTTTAGTTTTTCTGAACCGAATCCTGGTAGGCAAAAGCCTTTTCCGTGGTTGCTTCGCTGTTAGCGAGAACATCGGCAACATAGTCGGGGACTTCGACTTCAACACCTCTTTTGATCTTGAAGATGTTTCCGTTTACGCCGACAGTTGCATCGCCTTCGTCTTTTCTGCCGCGAGGCAGTTTGATTTTGACCATCTTAACAGTGTTTTTGGTCTCTTTCTTTTCGGTTGCTTTGGTTTCAGTAGTATTAGCCATAGTTCCTCCTAAAATTTGAATGAGGAGAGGAGGGAGTTCCTCCTCCCCTCAAGTGATCAATTAGGCATTGGGCGTGACATTGGCGGAGAATTCGCCGATGGACTCGATGCGGATCATATAGTTCTCCACAAGTCTTTCGGCAGTCTTCAGAGCCTTCCAACCCACACTGGATCTCTGATCCAAGGGGTCGCCGGTGCCCGCAGAACCCTTCTGCTTAACGATGGTCTGCAAACCACCGCCGGTGATCTCGGTAACGCCGTAAGCACCCTCGCCGAGGATGATGGTACCGAAGACATTGCCTGCAGCGCCTTCGTAAACGGTAGCGTTGGAGGTCTCCACAAAGCGGACGCCTGCAATCTTACCGATCTCGCCGGTATACAGGTTTTCGGGTTTTGCATACTTATGCGCCTCAACCCACTTCTCATCGCTCATGAGATCGTAGGCGGCATAGGGATGAATGATAGCGACATAGTCGCCGTTGATGGTGGGAGCGTTATTCGCTCTCAAGATGGCAACAGCCTTCTTGACATCCTGAACACTCAGGGTGTCGGCAGCGGTCAAATCGCCACGCTTGTTCTTGCCGCCGCTGAACAGAACATTGGTACCTGCCGCCAGGACACCACGGACAACGGCATCCAGAGTGGAGCCTGCCTGCTTACCAAGAATCTTGGTAGCCTCAACGATGGTGTTGTCGATGGAGGTCAGTTCCAGAACATCGGACTGCACGATGTAGTCGCCGTACTGATCAACGGTAGCCTCGATGGTAGAAACATTCAGTTTGTTGCCATCGGGGGTAACGCCTTCAGTCAGCGGAGTCATCGCATCGGGCAGGTTGTCGAACTTGCGGAACTCAATGCGCTTGCCGCCGTTGGCGGGGATAGGTCTCTTCTGACCGAACTGATCGTGAACCAACTGAGCAGAAGCCTCATCGATAAGGGTCATGTCGTAGAAGGTCTTCATCTCAGGGGAAAGGTTGTTGCCTTCGCCGTTCAGAAGAGTGGTTTGGGTGTTCAGGGTACCTGCAAACAACTGCAGGTTAATGGTGTAAATAGCGTTCATGTTTTTAATCTCCTTTTCTGTTATTGGGCAAGGAGATCAAATCGGTTATCAGAAACGGATCTTCTCTCCTCGTTGAACTCTGCGGATGATTTCTTCTCTATCCGCCTTGGAGAGTTGTGACACATCACTCTTTACTACCGCCGCACTTTGGGAAGAGGTACCGTTCTCAGACGGTCTCGCACCGTTGGCAATGATCTTGTTGGTAAGTTTCTGTTCTACGGTCTTGGCAGTAAACTGCATGGCCGCAGGGATGATCTCATCCTTGTGCAGAACCTCATAAGCCGTCCGCACATCCACATTGTTACGCAACAGATTCACAAATTGAGGGTTGGCCATCTCCGCCTGCAGGTTGAAGGTGGGGTAGACTCCCTTGGTCTTTTCCGCCTGTTCCATCCAAGATGCATATAACCGGTCCGCATTCTCTTTCGCAGATTGCGCCCGCATCTGTCTCTTCAGGTCGGCATTTTCTCGTTCCATCCTTCGTATTTCCTTGAGTTGCTGTACGGTGATGCCCTTTTCCAAGGCTTCTTCCTCGTAGTAGGAATCATCCTCTTCGATGGCCTTGTTCAGAGCGTTGATGTCGCTTGCATCAACTCCATACTTTCGGGAGAGCAATTCAAGGGTCGGAGAGAGAGCCTCATACTTCTCAACGGTCTCCTTGGTGCCTTTGAGTCTCTTTTGGATCGTGTCCTGCATCCGAGCATCAAAAAGGTCTTTGTATTCCCCTTTGATGAGTTTCTCGAACTCAGCGTTGCGATCGGGAGGAGTCTCAACGGTAGTTTCCTGTGCATCGGCGCCCTGCACACCATCCTCCTGGATGCCATACTTGACATCGGCAAGCGGATTGGATTTTACGCCCTTTGCTTGAGGTGCGGCGGCCACCCCTGTTTCGCCCGCTCCTGCGGCTGTGCCACCATCTCCACCGCCGCCTTCGGCAAACATCTGGAGATTGAGTCGCAGGAGAATGTTTTTGCTTTCCATAAGCATTTTCCTTTCTGCTCTTAAGGGGAGCGACTCCTTGGTTTATATTTAAGGCTTACGCCTCACCAAACTTTTTAAGATCCACGAACCTTGGATAGTTGTGATGGAGCAGGTTATAGCCGGTCTCCACCACGCAGAATGCGTGATATGCCTCGTTGAAGTACGCCTTGTTCGGCTTGCATACGACAACGGCATCCCCGCTCTCCAAGCGAATCGTGGGTTTCTTCTTCAACTTACCCTGATCGTGCATCGTCTTAACAACCTGCGCGATGGTGTAAGTGAGGATCGATACAGACGAACATACGATGTCATGCCCGATGTCCGCCTGTTCGGAATGCCCTTTTGCGGTGAGGATGAGGGACTTTCCATCCTCGCTATGCTCGAATCTTACCTTGACCATATATCCTCCTTAGGTGGGATCGGTGGACTCCGCCACCCGCTGTCTCGCCTTTTGGGTGTGGGTGGATTCACCGCCACCCTCTCCGCCGAGTGCCTCGGTCTTGGCCGCGCCTCCCGCCGTGCCACCTTGAGCAGGGGCGGCAGGGGTACCGCCGGTGATTCCTGCGGCAATCTGATCGGCAAGGTTGGTGCCTTCATACCGATCCAGCATCTGCGCCATCCTCAGCATCTGCTGTTGCATCATAAGCATCTGCTGATACATCCCGCCGTTCTGGGCGATCTTCTGCATAATGAACTCTTTTCGGTCGAAGTCCATCATATCAATGCAAGCGAGAGCCTGATCCGCCATCTGCGGATTGAAGAACCCTGCGTTGAAGAACTGAAGCGCAAGTTCGTTCTGTGCCATCTTGCTGTAGGGAGACTGCTTTTGAGCAGTTACCTCAATATCGAAGAGCGGCTTGCGGTATCCCATATCGACACCCATCTCCACGCCCTGCGCCTGCGGCTGAATCCCTGCGTTGTTGTATTGAACGAATTGTGCAGCACCATTCTCGCCCATAATGCGGAAACATCTCGGAAGGTCATAGAACTGTCGGATCAATTCGATGATCATCAAACACATTCTGCGGAAGGCTCGGTAGGAAGCCTTGTTATTGTCTCTGGAGAGTTTGGAGCCTGCCTCCTGCATCGCCGCAATCGCGGATGCCGCAGTAACACCCGAAGTGGTGCCGCCGGTGGAGATGTCTCGGTTTCCGGTGGTCTCCTTGAGTTCATCGACCTTATCGTGGATGACCTCAACATAGACATTGCTGAGAGGCTTGCCCTGAATGGGAAGGATGCTGTCTTGACCGAGGTTTCCATCCACATGGACAAAATCCTTGGTCATATCGGCATACTCCGTTTCATTTACGGTGCCCTCGGTACGGATGAAGTGTCTCGGTTTGGCATTGGCAAGCATATTCTGCATAATGGCTTGATTGCCTCTGTCGATATATGCTTGAGCATCCTTGCCGATATCGATATATCCGAATCCTGCAGGAGTACCCTCCACAGGATAGAGGACATCGAAGATGAAGGGATACTCGCCGTGGTCATACCATCCACGCTCCGCAAACTTGGGATCGTTCTCGGTGGCAAACAGCACCTCATCGTTGACAAACTTGCAATAATGAAGCACCGTCTTGCTGCCCGAAGCCTTCTTGTAGTACCAATCCACCACAACAGACTTATTGCTTGTGTCCACCGAATCATCGTAGACATACTTGGCAACATCAATAGTGGAGGTGCCGAGTTTGCCCTGCAACTGCGGATACTCGTTGATCAGAAGGTCGTTGTCCACTAACTTCACATGGAAGACATGGCGGGATTTTTGAATGTCGGTGATGCCCGACTCCCAAAAGAGATCAATCAGATCCACTCTCTTAATGGAGATATCGCCCAAGCCATTCAGTTTGGTCTTATCCCAGAAGACACCGTATACACCGGTGCCGCTCTTGAGTTTATACATCCATACATCGGAGTACACCTGCTCATAATCGCACTGATCCAGAATGACTGGCACAATGGAAGTCAACCGCTCCGCCTCAGGCTTGTCCCCCTCTTCTCTGGGGAGAATGTTCGGGGAGGGGAAATTGTCCATCGCATCGGCGTGTTTATTGGCAATGCAGTTGAAAAGCCAAGCAGAGGTCGGTTGAACCACCTGCTTCTTGTCTCTCATGCACTCCCAATGGCGGAGTTTATACCATTGCTCATTGTCAACGATTCTCTGCTCCAGATTGGCTTTGCCTTGTTTGTATTTCATCAGCGTTTGAGTCGCCGCATGAATCTGCTCTTTGCCGATCACCTGCGCGAGAACCTTGAAACCATCCACGGCGCCGTCATTTGCCGCCATAGACTTTGCAATGGCTTCTCTTGCGGCATCCTCCATCGCGGGGCGAGGAGCAGACTGTCTACGCATCATCTGCTCTTCGTTGGTCGGCTGTCTCTGTGCAGGGTCTATATTCTCTTTTTTCTTACGGTCAAATAACCCCATTACTTGCCTCCTATAATCTCCATCTTGGGTCTGCTTGTCTTAGCCATGATATCTTCCTTGGGGATATCCAGGAAGATGTTCAGCGGGTTGTTATGGTACTCATCGGGTACCGCCGCCTGCCTCGGCTTGATGGGTCTGCTCATGCAGAAATAGCGAACTTCATCCGCCACATGATCCTCGCCATCGGTGTCCAGATCCTCAGGTTTATGCTCATCATATTGGAGCAACGGTATCGTTCTGATAAATGCCTTGCAGTTGTTGAAGACATACATCATCGGAAATCCGTTCTCATCAAATGCAAATCGGTAGTGCATCTGCATCCATCCGGGGATTCTCTTGTGATCGCCCGGTTGGAAATACACTTGATGCTTTGCCGCAACATCCGCAATGGACTCACCGGTCTCTGCATCCCATATCGCAGGGTCGGCTATACCGATGATGTTCTTGCCCTTCAGCCATCGATGCTCAGTCTCGATGCGGTGGATCTCCGAGAATACCTTTGGAGGAGTCCATTTGACACCTTCGTTTGGAGTCTGCGTACATCCATATAACTCAAGGATGCGATACACCACGCCATCATAGTCCACCGCCCACCATCCGCAGGAGAACGGCTTATTGTATCCCCAGTCGAAGGATCGGTAGATTTTCCACCCTTCAGGGATCTCGAAGGGTTCAATGACATGAGTCCATTGCCGATCGGAATAATGCTCCTCACGGTCATAGAAATCCTCGAAGAACTGCCCTTCAAAGATGTCCCAACTGCCGTATAGCCAAGCCTCTCTCAATTTCGGTGGTAAAGCCATCAACTCCGCTTGGTATTCGGGTTGGATTTCCATCAGCACCTTGTTGTCAGTAACAAGAGCCTGCGTGAAGTTGTAGTTTTCGGGCTTCTCTGCGCCCTCATATTTGCGCTCAATAAAAAGCCGCTTAATGTAATTGTGAGAGACTCCGCCGGGGTTGCAGGTGTAATAGGTTCTCTTCGGCAGCCCATTCGGTTCACGAACCGCGAGGTTGATCTTCTTCAGCCATTCCTCCTGCAGTTGCGTAGCCTCGTCAAAGAAGATGACATCATACTCCGCGCCTTGGTACTGATCAAGGTCGCTGTCGCTGGCGCAGTATCCAAACCATATGGTAGATCCATTGGCAAAGGTAAACACCTTCTCGGTCTTGTTGTATCGCGCCACCTCTTTCGGAATCATCCGTTTAAGAGGATTTATATGGTTGTTTGTAAGTTCCTTATAGGTCTTACGCACGATCAATATCTTGATCCCTGCCCACGCCAAACAAAGAAGAAGTGCCTTAACTCTGACCGCCCAACTCTTACCGCCTCCTCTGGCGCCACCGTATGCAACATGGCGATGCTGATCCGCAAGGAAGAGTTTCTGCTTTTCATTCGGTTCTGGAATATCGATGTTTACTTTTGCCAAGAGTCCTCACCTCCCGCTATGGTAACGGTGACCTCTCTTGCCGTATCCTCCTGCTCCGCCTGCTTCTCAAGGTTTTTGATCCTCGCTTCTTGCTCTCTCATCTCGGCATCGGTCTTGATGGAATGAATATCCTTGATATCCTTAAGGCAAGACGCAATGTGACGGTAGGATTGTGTGTCATATGCGATAAATTCAGGTGCATCCATTCGCTTCTCGATCATATCAAGAAGTTTGTCCGCCGCCCTGTATAGCCTGTCTGCTCTCTTTACACGATCTTTAACGATTGCATTTTGAGTTTTTGCCATAGTTTCAGCATTAAATTGGTTTTTCAATGCAACCCACCCCTCGCGCTTGGCTCGAAGTGTTATCGTGGCTCGGCTAATGCTGTATTTTTCACTCAACTTGCGATAACTGGTATCCGTAGTGATGTACTCGGTCTTGATTGCTTCCCAATTCATAGGAACTCCTTTCCGACCCTTATACCAATCAATATACACCTCCACCCACCGTTTAAGGAATCCACCCCTCAAAAGAAAAAAAGGAGAGTTTTTTCTCTCCTTTCTCTATTCTCCATACTTTGCATATAACATCTTGGCAATGTGGCATTCTTTGTGATTCTTCCCGCACTTTTCCTGCCGATACCTTTTTCGCTCGGACTTGGAATTAAACGCCAAATGGATGGACGATTTCTCGTCCACCCCTTCGCAATAGATTTTCTGTTCATCCTCCGAGTGGTAAAAAGGGCATTCCGCATATGCCGATACATACCTTTTCCCCATAAGCATCACCCCTTCATCCGAATTTCAAAATCATACTCATCTTTAAGTACCTTGCGGATATCATTGAATGCGATGTAGTCATCCACCATGCTATCCGCCACATCTTCGATGTCCTTGAGGATCTTCAGAACCTTCTCTCCCTCGAATCCGTGCTCGTGCAGCACATAAGCAATAGAGGTCATAAAGAGAACTCGGTCACCTTATTCCTGCTGACACCTTTTGTTTTAGTGATCCTGCAATTCATTCCGAACCATCCTTTCAAAAAACAAAGGCATTGAATGGCAGCACAATTTTATCCTGCGCCATCGCGTATCCCCATTCCCTGCAAGCACCGCAACTTTCTTCCCAATCGTCCAGCATCACCACCGCATCCGCAGCATCAATCATCGGGAAACATAATTTCATATAATCGGTGCAATCGCCCAGATCCGTCGGCAAGAACGCCGGATTGATCACGCTATGCCCCATTTTTGTCAGCGCACATTCTGCCGCGCCAAACTTTTCTTTATAGTCCGGATCTTTACTGATCGGACCTGCTATGTAAATGATCATCTTTTTCATCCTTTCTTACACCGCTACTGCAAAAATCATCGGGTGCAGTTTTTAACCAATAATCGGGATTTGCTAATTGTGTAATTAAAGAACATTCATTTGTATCATATTCACCGCCCCAATGAATGCAATCCTTACACCTTACAACCTCAACCACATCGGCGGCGGGTAGTTTGCTAACAATCTCTTTTGCTTTTACAAGTCCTCTCGCTTCGCCTTTCTTTTGAAAAGTTAAGCAATGTACCGCTTCGTTTGACAAAACCTTTTTCAATTCTTCCAGCTCAATATATTCAGCCATTTCCATCACGCTCCCTTAACGCTTTCTCTGCTTCCTCTTTGGTGAGGAATACGGTTTTGCCGATATCAGAAATTTCTTTGATATAGTCAATTGGGTGGCGTTCGTTTGGTTTCAATACTAAAACAAAACGACTCACTTTCATTTCCTCAACAAATCCACCCATAAGAGGATAAACAATTTGCCCCACCTTACAAGGCGGTACGATAACACCGTTTGCTAAAAGGTGGTCGGCAATAAATTTTGCTCTTCCATCTGTATCTGTCAAGCCTTTTTGGTCTATGCTTTCAAGATAATCAAGGTGCGAAGTGGTTGCTTGTTTTATTAATCCTATCAACCTATCTCTCATTTCTATTGTCAACATACCTCTCTATTCCTTTTTCCTCGGCTTTTTTGTCGGCTTGTTTTCTCATTTTTTGTGCTTCAAGTTCTTTTATATACCAAGAATAAAACTTAATCATTGTCAGTCCTCCTGTTCCACGCTTCGATCGCTTCGTCTTCGGAATTGTAAGTATCTGTACGCGAAAGACATTCTCCGCACTCAACAACATATTTAGCATCCTTTGCAGGTTCTCTTTTTTCAAAATCCCACGGTTCCATACATAATTCTGATTTAGCCCCACAAAACGGGCAAGGCTTCAACTCATTCTGCATTGTTGTTACTCCTTTCTTCTATCTTGAAACAAGGGTGCCATGTTTCTTTTTCGCTCCAACTGCAACATTTAATGCGATACTCCTTTATTGGATAGCCATTTTTTATCAACTCTCGCATAATTCTTGTAATCCTATGACTTATTGACTGCAAGAATATTCCCGAATTGTTTTTCATATCCAAAGCATCGGCTATTTCGTGCAAAAGTCCAAAATTATGTATTCCTATCATAGAACCATCGGCGGTTTGCTTGATGATTTTGTATTTTTCTTCTGATGTGAAATGCTTCATCACACATCACCCACCATTTCTTTTACAAGGTTGTGTTTTTCAAGAGCCTCATCAACCCTGCTATTGGAATGTCCTACTTTTTCGTAAGCGTATTCAAGTTCGTCTATGCACACTTCGGCATTATATAGTTGTTTACGCAACCTCTCAATCTCTGCCTTTTGGCGGTTGATTTCGTTAAGAGCCTTTTCAAGACAAATTGCCGTTTCCCTTAAAGTTACATCAATATCATAGGGCATACCCTTGCTTGTATCGTAATATGCTTCATATGCTTCTTCTAATTTTTTGAGCATAGATTTAGCCTTTATAATCTCGTTATCGGTCATCGTTCTGCGCCTCACTTCCCTGTACTTCCAAACCCGCCATCGCCACGCTCGGTCTCTTCCAAAGCATCCACAACTTCAAGGTCTGGAGTGATGATGGGCAGGATCACCAACTGCGAGATCTTCTCTCTGGAGTTGATCAAGACCGGAACCTCGCCGTGGTTGTATAACTTTACACGAATGCTTCCGGTGTACCCGCTGTCGATAACGCCCTCGGATAAGATGCTGCTATTCACATTGAGTCCGCTCTTACTCTTCAGAAATCCGACATATCCCTTCGGGATCTGAATATGTACTCCTGTGTCTACCGTCTTTGACTTCTTCGGCTTGACCAGCAGCATCTCTCTGGTATACAAATCGAGACCTGCATCATCTGCATGGCCTCTGGTAGGGATAATCGCTCCCTTATCTAAAACCATTTTGATCGTCACGGTTATTTATTCCTTTCTAATCATTTTTAATTAATAATGTACCTTGTCTTCATATCATCGAAGAAACAAATTTGTAAATCCTCTTCAATGAACCACCTGTGATTTCGCAGCGGCGTTTGATCCGGTCGTTCTCTACGCACAAACTCTTGCAGATCGAGAACGATATCAAACGCTTCGGGATAATCGTGAAACCACATCTGCCGTTCTACGGCAGATGCATTTGGACAAAGGGTGCATCCATCGCGCTTGAGGAGGTCATAGTGTGGAGAAAGAAGGTTGTTCTCGATGCACCCGATTCGAGCGTCGTGTTCTGTGATTTTTTTCTCGACCAAAATACTTCTCTTGGTATCATTCAACTGATTGTGACGCTCTACTTCGTCGAAAGCAATGGCTATATCCTCATAGTCATAGTCTCCTACATCAACTTGTTCAAGCGCTTTAATTTTGGAGTCTCTTTTGAAATTGCACCAACCACGCTGAAATGGCGGGAAGCCAAACGACCGCCCCTTGTGCTTTCCTCTCGTGGAACGGTAATGGACAAAATCCACATAGGTCATTCCGCTCACGATATCCACCGTTGCCCCCATCTTCCGAAAGCGTTCCGCCGTTGATAGAATGAACTCGTAATGACATTTTAAAAGCATTGGGATGTGGTCGTTCAGCATCGGAATGTAGTTCACAACTTTAACTTCATCCCCTTGCTGAATGTGCAGAAAGGTTGCATATGTGCTGTCCTTTCCACCGCTCCAATTACACTTAACGATGCTCATTCTTTTAACCGCAGATGCTCTGCCAATGTGAAGATAAAAATTCCGTTGCTGACCTTTCCCGACTCCCAATCGATCAACGCACAAAAATATTCATTGCAGGTAATCGTCGGGTTATTGAACACCTTCTCTTTCGCGTGGCGGATCCCCCGCTCCACCCGCAAAGGTGTGGTCTTAAATCTCTTTGCGACCTCAGAATAGATCTCCATTATCGGTTTACGAACATCATCCTCATCCAACGCGCGTTGCACGAGCTGTACTGCATAAACCAAATAGTGATACCCATTCAAGCTGGGATCCACTCCGATATCCATTAAAAAACTTCGGATCTTTATTTCCTGCTGTTCCATTGTTATACCTCCTTCACTTCGTATCCATATACATACCGCATTAACTTCTTCTTGATCTTATATACTTCGGTCTTCATTCCCTTGGCAACCTCGACGACCGTTTGCCACTCGCCAAGCCCTACCTTTTCCAGATAAACAAAATCCGCATAGTAGGCACATTCCCGCTCGGCAACCTTGCCATTCTTCTTTTGCGACGGAATCAGAACAAATTTCACCTGTCGGCGAAGTTCCTTGATCAATCCCGCCTTCTCCATCAACCGCAGTTGACAATAACGGTCATATTCTCGTTGGGAGTCAAAGGTTTCTCCGCCCACCGTTACCTTTCGGTTTCCGTATTTAGGCGGTTTCCAATAGTTCTTCATCCTCTTCCTCCAATTCCGAAAACATTCCCGGCACTCTACAGGAAGGGCACACCTCGACCGTTTCATACGGACCGTATGTAAAGCCATGTCTTTCCGACTCGATCAACGGCTCTTCAAACACCGCACGGCAGTTTCTGCATTGATAACTCATACCCTTGTGTCCTCCTCATACCATTTCAAAATCGTTGCATAATGATTTTGAATATCTCCGTGTAATAAAATATAATCCGCCAACCGCTCCACATACCGCTGATATGCAGCCAAGCCCAACCGTTCCAATAAGGCATCGTCCTGCTGCTCAGTCAAATAAACAACCCCTTTCCCAAGGGTTCCGCCAAGGGCTTGGAGGTGGTCGGCGGGCGCGGATGCGCCGCCTACTTCTTCTTTTCTCTTCTCTT
>JAFXBH010000319.1 GCA_017521875.1 Oscillospiraceae bacterium | reverse complement strand
CACACCTCACCCGCTGTCCGTTTGTGGTACCCGGCAGTTTCCTTGCCGCGAACGGCTGCGTCACCTGCCGACCACAGCACACTCTGCGCCCTCGCTGTATCTGCCGCCGGCAGCGCTCGGGCTCGAGACCCTAACTTGACATAGATGAAATGTCGAAAAAGGAGACTTTTAATTTTTTTCTCACTTTCGACAAATTCTGATTTTGGGAGGTGCGCAAGTGTTTGATCCTTCAAAATGAAACCGGAAGCCAAATCGCGGTTTCCGGTTCTCTTATATTGTTTCATTATGCTTTCCACTTGTATTCTGCAAAGGTTGCGCGCTTCTTGTTGTCCATATATGTTGATAAATATGCCATATCGTTGGTACATATGGCATCCAGCAAACAGTGATACTCCTGTTCTGTTTCCCGCCACCAATTTGGATTGTATTTATCGCTATTCTCTATATAGTGAACCAAGAAATCTTGACAAGCCTCCATATTGCCCAAACTTAAATAGAGACCTAACTCTCGCAGGTCATATTTATCGAAACCGCCAGTAATCCGGGGATTATGTGCTGCGATGTATTCTCTTGCAGATTTAGGATCTTTATGTGTTTCAAAGAAAGGGATAAGCACATCCTGAACATTTTTTAAGCAGATTGCGGTTGCAAAATCCATTGCGTTGTCTGCGCAAGCATCATAACCAGTACAATCATCACTTATCCATTGATTGATCGAACCATTAATTATCCCGTGTATTTCGTCCCCTTCTATGTCAAGACCATTATAGCCATAAACACTGGACAAGTAATACCGCAAAGTGAATGATCTATACAACCAAAGCATACAAAATTGCTGAACCACACCGTCTTCGGTAATCCTGTAAAAGAATCTGCCATTTTTCTTGAATCCGTAGGGCTTAACTAATTCTTTTATTTGCTTGCCTGCTAGTCGATAAAAAGCACTGGCTGTCATAAAAACACCGCCTTTTCTTTTATCATATCACAAGGCAGTTAAATTGGCAACAAAAAGCGGGCGGCTAATAGCCGCCCGTTATGCTGCATCCAGCATATTCTCAATAAAAATGCCGTAGCCTGTGGTTGGGTCATTCACCAGTACGTGGGTCACCGCGCCGATAAGTTTTCCTCCCTGAATAATGGGACTGCCGCTCACTTCTGTGTCAAGTAGGGGACAAAAGAAATTTGCAGAAAAATTGCGTTTTTATCCCAAATATACACAAAAAAGGAGGTTTTTACATAGGTCACCCGCTGTCCGTTTGTGGTACCCGGCAGTTTCCTTGCCGCGAACGGCTGCGTCACCTGCCGACCACAGCACACTCTGCGCCCTCGCTGTATCTGCCACCGGCAGCGCTCGGGCTCGAGGCCCTAACTTGACATAGATGAAATGTCGAAAAAGGAGTCTTTTAATTTTCCTTTCCTTTTCAACAAATTCCGAACGATACCGGACCGTCGGTTTTTCTTCATGAAAAAACAAATGCAGATGCTTAAGAGAAAGCATCTGCATGGTTTTGTACGTAAGTATAATTCAATTTGTTCAGATCCTCTTCGTAAGCATAAAACAAATCATCGTACTCCGAAAGAATTTCATAGCATTCCTCCATTCCTACACCGGACAGAAATTGTATCCGTGCGACGCGATCCGCCGGCAGATCCTTCTCAAAAGCAGAAAAAGCATTTTGACAAAGCGCCGCTGTCTTCTCAGCACCAATTTCCGAAAAAGCAGATACCGTATTGGAAAAAACATCTTCTTCCACGTTGTATAAGAACTGCCAAAAACCTCCATTGTTTACTTCCATTTCCAGAGTCTGCGTAATATAAAAGACCTTCTCCTCATCACTGAGCACATCTAAATTACTGCCATAATCACACTTTTCAGCAATATGCATTGATAGTTCGGAAACAAACTCATATTCATCATCAATTTCCCAAATTTCCTGCATAGAAGCAGGTGTCTGTTCCATGATTTGTTTAAATTCGTCACTGATAAACATTTCCGCACAACCTCCCAACATAAAGATAAGAACTATAGCAAGACATAGAATACCAAGTTTTCGCATTACCGCTCACCGCCTTTTCTTTT
>JAFXBH010000030.1 GCA_017521875.1 Oscillospiraceae bacterium | reverse complement strand
GATAGTACACCCGCTTGCCATCCCGGTTGCGGATATTATCCCGGACGTCTTGCAAATCGTAGAGCATTACTTACTTGCAGGAGGGGTCTGGCTCAGTTTGCCCTTGGGCAGAATGTTATCCACCTCGGTGTGAGGTCTTGCGATCACATGGACGGAGATCAGTTCCCCCACCTTTTCCGCAGCGGCTGCGCCGGCATCGGTGGCAGCCTTCACAGCGCCCACATCCCCCCGCACCATCACGGTGACCAAGCCGCCGCCTACCTGTTCTTTACCCACCAGTTGGACATTGGCGGATTTTACCATAGCGTCAGCAGCCTCGATGGCGCCGATGAGACCCTTTGTTTCGATCATTCCCAGAGAATTTGTGTTCATAATGTTTACTCCTTTACTTCAGTCGTTCCAAAATTTTTGCGGTGAGCATTTCCACCAGATCGTTGTCTACATTCTTGGGCGTCTCCCCCTCTGTGCCCCAAGCCACCCGGCGGATATTGATTAAGTCCATGGGGGAGATGTTATTGGAGGAAGAACTGCCGCCTACTGCGCCGCACCCAAGGGTCAGCGCCGGGAACAGTCCTGTTGTCCCGCCGATGCCCCCCAACGCCGCCGGGGTGTTCACCAAAAACCGGGACACCGGGATTTGCAGGGCGAATTTCCGGATCACGGTTTCATCCTCTGCGTGCATGGCAAAGGTGTGGCCGCTGCCCTCGTGGATCAGCACCTCGATGGCTTTCTCCAGCACCGCGTCCTCCGATTCCATCACGAAAAATGCCAGCACAGGACAGAGTTTTTCCATAGAATAGGGGCGAGTCGGCCCTGCCTCCTGTTCCCGTGCCACCAGCACCTGGGTATCCCGGGCCACGGAAAATCCCGCTTTTTCCGCCAGACACAGGGCAGATTTGCCCACGATCTCCGGGTTCAGCGTGCCGTTGGGCTTAAACAGGAGTTTGGCCAAACACCCGGCTTCCTCCTTGTTCATAAAATAGAATCCCATTTTGGCGGCTTTTTCCCGTACGGTCTGCTCCATCGGTGCTTCCACGATCATACTCTGCTCCGATGCGCAGACCGTACCGTAGTCAAAGGTTTTGGAGCGGAGAATACTCGATAATGCCTTGTCTACATCTGCGGAACGGTGGATATACACCGGCCCGTTGCCTGCGCCCACGCCGATGGCGGGTTTGCCGGAGGAATAGGCGGCTTTCACCATAGCCGGGCCGCCGGTGGCCAAAATCAGACGGGTCTGAGCCGCGTGCATCAGTTCGTTGCACCCGGCCATAGAGGGAATGGTCAGGCAACCCACCGACCCCTTAGGCGCGCCGGCGGATTCTGCCGCTTTTGCCACGATCTCCGCGGCTTTCAGCGTACAGCAAATGGCCTTGGGGTGGGGCGAAAATACGATGCTGTTGCCGGATTTCAAGGCGATCATCGCCTTATAACACACGGTAGAGGTGGGATTGGTGCTGGGTACGATGGCGGCGATCACCCCCACAGGCACACCGATTTCCCATAGTTTTTCCTTGTTGTTTTCCTTTAATACGCCTACGCAGGTCATATTTTCGATGGCCGCAAGCACCCGGTTGGAGGCAAATTCATTTTTTGTGATTTTATCCTTTACATTGCCGAATCCGGTCTCCCGTACCGCCATTTCCGCCAGTTCCGAGGCAGAGGCGGAAAAGGCTTTCGCCACCGCCCGGACAATCTCGTCCAGTTTGGCTTGGGGCATTTGGGCCAGGATTTTTTGGGCATCTTCGGCCTGTTTTGCCAGGTTTCTCGCCTGCTGTATGGCTTGCAGGTCTTTATCCAGTTCCATGAGATTCACTCCTTTTTGTTTTACAAGGTAATCGTATGGTGCATAAGCCTCCCCTGTGTAAGGGGAGGTGTCCAGTGGGCACACTGGGCGGAGGGGTTGTTCTCATAGCAACAATCCCCCAGTCAGCCTGTTCGGCTGACAGCCCCCTTTACACAAGGGGGCCTTTTGCTACCTCGGCCACACCGGCGGCAAAGGCGGCGCAGGCGGCAGAGCAGGCGGATTGTGTGCCGGTCAGCAGGCCGCCGCCGAAATTGGTGGGGCTGGGAGGGGGATATAGTTTACATAACTTTACATCTGCCGCTTTCAGCGCCCCGTCAAGGGCATACATACTCTCCAGAGGTGGGGCGATCAGGTACGCCAAGGCGCTGCCCTCGGGTACACCTGCCTCTTTGGCTAAGAAACTGCCGCAACTGCTGACTGTATAGGCAAGGTACGGCACATTGCCTGCCTGTTCAAAACCGATTCGGGTCAAGGCCGCCAGCGCCGCATCCATACCGCTGCGTACCGCCCCGGGAGTGGTGGCGCAAAGAATGCCCAGCACTTCCCCGGCATAGGGGGTGGAGGCGTTGGCCGCTCCGCCGTAGAAACTGCTGCCGAAACAGACTTGTACCTCTGCGGATTTGGTGGCCTCGTCCAAGGCGATATAGGTGGCATCGTCACAATCGGTGGTGATCAGCCCCAAGCAGGGGTAGCCCTCCGGCGCGCCTAAGGCTTTGCAAAGGTCAGGTGATGCGGCAGACAGGTACTGCACCGCCAGCACATTCACCGGAATCATACTTTCTCCTCCGTATGCAGTCCCACGCCGGATACCTTTTTCCGTAAGATCGTCTCGATCAGTTCCGCCACATAGGCACCGGCTTCCACCGCCGGTGTGCCTTGGGCGTGGATATTGCTGACCACGGTGCGGGAGGATTCGGACACCCCGGTATGGGGGTTATAGGTGATATAGGCAGACATGCTCTTATCGGTCACCAGGCCCGGCCGCTCTCCCACCAGCACACACACCAGGTCGCAGCCGGTGATGTCCCCAATGGCATCGCCTGCGCCCACCCGGCAGAATTTTACGAAAATCCCCTTGCCCAGCGGTATGCCCCGGACTTTCAGTCCGTCGGCAATGGCTTTGGCGCAGTCCATGGCGTTGGCGGCAATGGCGGCAGAGGAAAGTCCGTCGCCGATGACCAACTGGACGGTGGGTTTTTGGGTAATTTCCTTTCGAATCCGGTTGGCGTTTTCCTCGTCGAAGCACCGGCCCAAATCCGGGCGGGTCAGGTATTCGTCCTTATCTTTGCACCGGGTCTGCACGGAAATCAGGCCGTTTTTCGTTCCAAAATCTTCCGGCAGTTCCGAGAATACTGCGTCCTGCGCAGCCGCATGGTCTGCCCGGAAACGGAGCATCGTCAAGGTCTTATACCGTGGGCCGGCTCTGCCGCTGCCCAGACGGGCAGGGGTGCGTTCTTTTAGCCGACGGTAAGCCTTTTCGTCGGCGGGATGTTCCACCAGATACAGTTTCCGCAAATCCAAAGCAGACACATCGTCCACAAGCCCTTGG
>JAFXBH010000318.1 GCA_017521875.1 Oscillospiraceae bacterium | reverse complement strand
TCTGCCGGACGGTCTTCGTTGTAGACCACAGTTTTATATTCGCTGGCCTTTACCTGCGGCTGCACGCCGTTCATTTGGCTTAATATCTCCGAGACCAAATTGGTCAATTCCTGTTTGTTCATAGTTTACTCCTTCCGATACTTGTCATTGCGAGGGCGTCAGCCCGTGGCAATCTCGCCCCTTGTCATTGCGAGGAGCCGTAGGCGACGTGGCAATCTAAAGTCGGTAGTATAGATTCCCACACCAGTCTGCGGACTGGCTCGGAATGACAATCAAGATATTCCCTTCTTTGTCATTGCGAGGAGCGTAGCGACGTGGCAATCTAAAGTCGGTAGTATAGATTCCCACACCAGTGTGAGCACTGGTTCGGAATGACAACGAAACATTTTTAAAAAAGCAGGCAAGAGCCGTCGCCGGCCTTGGGGGTCAGCCGTCCGTTTTCCAAAAAGCCCATTTTGTGCAGCCATCGGTCAAATTCCGGAATGGCGGTCTTGCCGGTCAATTCCCGCAGGGCCGCTGTCTCCCGGAAACCGGTGGTCTGATAGTTCAGCATAATGTCATCCCCGTGGGGAATGCCCATAAAGTAGTTGCACCCGGCTACGGTGAGCAGCGTTGCCAAGTTTTCAATATCGTTCTGGTCGGCTTTCATATGGTTGGTATAGCAGCAGTCGCAGCCCATGGAAATGCCGGTGAGTTTGCCCATAAAATGGTCTTCCAAGCCTGCCCGGGTCACCTGCTTTGCATTGTACAGATACTCCGGCCCGATGAAGCCTACCACCGTGTTCACCAAGAATGGCTGGAATCGCTTGGCAAAGCCGTAGCAACGGGCCTCCATGGTCACCTGGTCGGTGTCGTGATGGGCGTTGCTGCTGAGTTCTGAGCCCTGACCGGTCTCAAAGTACATCACATTGGGCCCCTCTGCCGTGCCGTCGGTCAGCAGCAAATCCCTTGCCTCCTGCAATGTTTCTGCAGAGAAGCCAAAGGCCTCGTTGCCCTTTTGACTGCCGGCAATGGACTGGAAGATCAAATCGCAAGGCGCACCGGCCCGCACCGCCTGAATTTGGGCGGTCACATGGGCAAGTACACAGATCTGGGTGGGGATTTCCCAATGCTCCTTAATTTCCTGAAAGCGGCGCAGCACCTTTTCCACCTGCCGGGGGGAGTCGGTAACAGGATTCAGGCCGATCACCGCATCGCCTGCCCCAAGGGTAAGACCCTCCAGCACCGAAGCGGTAATGCCATCCGGATCGTCGGTGGTGTGGTTGGGCTGCAATCGGCAGGACAGTGTGCCGGGCAGGCCGATGGTGGTATTGCAGTGGGCGGTAACGGGGATTTTGGCGGCGGCGTAGATCAGGTCTAAGTTGCTCATCAGTTTGCACACGCCGGCGATCATCTCCGCCGTCAGGCCTCGGCTGGCCTTGCGGATATCATCGCTGGTGGTGGTTTCGGAGAGTATCCACTCCCGGAACTCCGCCACCGTCATATTTTTCACTTTTTCATAGGCGGGAGTGTTCACATCGTCCTGAATGATCCGGGTCACTTCGTCCTGCTCGTAGGGAACGGCAGGGTGTTCCCGCAGATCCCGGAGGGTCATATCCGCCAGCACCACCTTTGCCGCCACCCGCTCCTGGGCGTTTTCTGCAGCAAGACCGGCTAAGCGATCGCCGGTCTTTTCCTCGTTGGCCTTGGCAAGGACTTCTTTCACCGATTTAAATGTGTAGGTTTTTCCCAGTAAGGTCGTTTTCAGTTTCATACAATTCATTCCTTTATTTTCTTGTCATTGGGAGGAGCGTAGCGACGTGGCAATCTCGCCCCGTGTCATTGCGAGGGCGTAGCCCGTGGCAATCTCCCCTTTCTCCTCGTCATTGCGAGGGCGTAGCCCGTGGCAATCTCGCCCCCTTGTCATTGCGAGGAGCCGTAGGCGACGTGGCAATCTAAATTCAGTAGTCTAGATTCCCACGCCAGTGTGATCACTGGCTCGGAATGACAAAAACCACCAGATTCCCACGCCAGTCTGCGGACTGGCTCGGAATGACAACGAAACACGACAGATTCCCACGGTTTGCTCCGCAATCCTCAGAATGACAAAAGCATTTTATTGGTTATTTGACAGTACCAGCGTCTTTACCACCACCGGAAAGGACGGGCCTACCGGCGCGCCGATGTCCAGAAAACTCTCCGGCTGCAATTTTACCCGGTCGATGCACAGGCAGGGTGTTTCCGGCTGCAGCAGGCAGATGGCGTGGCCCAAAGCCTTGGCCATATCCGCTTCCAAGCACACCAGGATCTCCCTTCCTCCACAGCCGGAGACGATGGCTTTTGCCATCTGCTGCACCTGTTCATAGGTGGGCGCGGTGTAGCCGGAAATTGCCAGCGCCACGGCGGTATCCTGTTTTTGACAGGCCTCCTGCACCGCTTCTGCCGTTACCGGCATAGGCAGCACCGCCACCGGCAAATTCTTCCGAGGGAGTTTCACCCCGGCGCAGTACACCGTTGACCCGGACAGGCAGGTGGCGTAACACCCGGCGCCGATGACCGTGGCCCGAATGGTCTGCTCCCCCAGCCGATAGGGGTTTTGGCAGAGTTGACTTCGGCGGATCGCCTGTCCCAAATGGACGCCTATATCCCCAAAAGTCTGAGGTGGGTGGGCATGTTCGATGCAATCCGCCACGCCCCCGGAAAAGGAGATCACATCTGCCTTTTGGATTTCCCAAGTTCCTGCATTTTCCCTGGTGGTCAGGTGGTCTAAAAGGTTTGTGGCTGGCCGCAAGCCTGCGGCCATTTCCAATCCCTGGGTCAGCAGGTCTGCGATTTCGGACAGTTGGTCTGGGGTGGGGATTTGCCCCACAGACAGGTGACAAAGATCCCTTAATACCGGGGAGAGGTAGGTGATTTTCCCGGTTTCATCCAGTTTGATCAGTCGGCCGCCTACATTGAGACAGCCTGTGCGGAGAATCTTTCCCTTTTCAATGAACGCCATATTGCTGGTGCCGCCACCGATGTCTATATGGAGGACTGTTTTCCCCGTATCTTCCGAATATGCGGTTGCGCCTGCCCCCTTGGCCGCCAATACACTTTCCAAATCCGGCCCGGCGGTGGCCACCACAAAATCTCCGGCAAAGCCGGACAGGTGGTGGAGTACCTCTTTGGCATTCTCTTTCCGGGAGGTTTCCCCAG
>JAFXBH010000317.1 GCA_017521875.1 Oscillospiraceae bacterium | reverse complement strand
GCCAGCCGGGAAGAACTGGGCAACCCTGTCTATCCCCCTGCCCGGCAGGAACTGGCTCGCCACGGCCTTTCATGTGATGGTAAGCGCGCCAGGCAGATCACCGCTGTCGACCTGACAGAGTATGACTACATCTACTATATGGACAGCCGGAATCTCCGCTACTTAAAGCAGATGTTCCCCCAATATGACCGCTTCCTGCCTTTTTTAAACAGAGATGTGGCAGACCCCTATTACTGCGGAAATTTCAATCAGACCTGGGCAGATATCTGTGAAGGCTGCGAAAAAATTCTGGAGGAACTGAGATGATGGATTTAGAGAAATTAGAGCAGCAACTGTCGGAATTGCCTTTGTATTTTTACAGTTTTATTGACCCCGATGGATTGGAATTCTCCCAAAGAATCCGCTACATCTGTACCGCAGAATGTCCGATGTATAATAAAACATGGGCTTGCCCCCCGGCAGTGGGCGAGGTGGCAGAATGTGAGAAAAAATGCCGTAACTATTCCGGCTGCCTGATGATCGGAACCATCGCCGAGGTGCAGGATATCGCCAATATTGACGAAACATTGGCAACCCGCCCCGCCCACGAAACGATCACCAATCAGGTGCGGGATTTCTTCCGGCAACAGGGTGTAGACCCCTATGTGCTGTCTACGGAGGCCTGCGCGGAGTGCCAGCGGTGCGCCTGGCTGGATGGACAGCCTTGCCGCCATCCGGACAGAATGCACCCCTGCGTGGAGAGCCACGGCATCAATCTGATCCCCACCTTGGAGGAAAACGGACTGGTGTTCCAGTACGGCGAGAATATCGTTACCTGGTATTCGCTGTTGTTTTTCTAAAGAGAATTCCCCCGGAACGAAAAGTTCCGGGGGAATTTTTTAACTGATTTGATTTTCGAAGGAGTTCACATCGCCCACTTCGCCCACATCAAAGTACACATCCAGCATACTCTTTGCGATGGAGGCCAGAGTAGAGCCGTGACCGCCCTTTTCTACATATACGGCGATGGCGATCTGGGGATCATCCAGAGGCGCAAAGCAGATAAATGCGCCATTAGCGGAAGTGCCGTTGATGCCGGTTTCTGCCGTACCGGTCTTGGCTGCAATCTTAATGGGATAGTTCCCGAAGGTGGAGTAAGCAGTACCCCAGTCAGCGGAAGTGGCCTGGGTGACCATATACATACCTTCCTTGTAGGTCTTATAGGCCTCGTCGGAGATGTCCATATGGCTCAACAGTTCCGGCTTGTTCTCGTCTAACAGTTCCCGGTAATCCGAGGACACCACCCGGCTCATAAAGGTGGCTTTATACCGGTTGCCCCGGTTGGCCAGTGTGGCGGCGTAGGAGCAGAGTTGAATGGGCGTAAAGCGGTTTTCCGACTGACCGATGGCGGCCAGCACAGAGTCACCCTGATACCAGGCTTTGTCGTCACCCACATGGATCTCTGCCTTGGTCTCTGCATTGGCCCGATGACCGATATACTCCGGCAGTTCCACGCCGGTGCGTTCGCCCAGACCCAGACCCTTGGCCACTTCGTCCATATAGTCGGTGCTGTAATTGTACAGCCGGTAACCCAGTTCATAGTAATAGTAGTTGCAGGAGACCATCAGGGATTTGGCGGCGTTTACATTGCCGTGAGTGCCGCCGTAGTTGGTCCATTGCAGACAGGAAACGGGGAAGTTGGGAATCTTCTGGAAAACACCCTGATCTCGGATCACGGTCTCAGAATCAATCAGTTTGGCGTTCATGGCCGCAATCATCGTGGTCATTTTATAGGTAGAACCGGGGGGATAGGTGGCCAGCAACGCCCGATTGTAGAGGGGCTTCAATTCGTTCTTGGCCAGTTCTTCGTAATTATCAAAGAAGTTGTTCAGATCGTAAGTGGGATAACTGCCACAGGCCAACAGTTGACCGGTTTTTACATCCATAGCCACGAAAGCGCCGCCTTCGGCGTCGTGACCGTCCTTCAGTTTGCCGTTGGCGTCCGGTTTTTTCAGGTCTTCAATCACCTGGGCCATCCGGTCTTCGCCGGCCATCTGAATATTCAGGTCGATGGAAACTTCCACATTGGAGCCGGCCTTGGGCTCTTGCCGGAACTTGGAAGAAACCAGGGTGCCGTCGGTGGTGACGGTATCTTCCCGCCAGCCGTCGATGCCGTGGAGGAATTCTTCATAAACCGCCTCCAGGCCGTCCTGACCCACCTGGGCGTCCATATCGTAGCCGGGAATATTCTTGTAGTATTCCCACTGCTCCGCATTCATCGCACCCACATACCCCAAGATGTGAGCGGCATATACGGTGTTGTACTCCCGCACAGTAGAGGCTTCTACTTTCATGCCCGGGATGTTCAGTTCTACGATGGCGGACAGTTCCGCATCGCTGGCATCTGTAAGGAAGACATAGATGGGAAGACTGCTCACGCATTTACGCAGAGTCATCTCATACAAAAGACCGATGACCTTTCTGGCTTCGTCGTCCGTCCATTCTGCGGGGATATCGTATTTGTCACGAAGTTTTTCCACCAGCAGAGGGGCGGTGATATCCGAGTCCAGGTCTTCCATATAGTTGAGGAACTCCTGAAAATACCCCTGCCAAATAGCATTCTGCTGATCCAGCGTGTAGGTAAAAGGACGTTCCTGGGAAACGGGGAAATGCTCGGTGTACGCAATGCCCACCTCTTCACAGCGCTTTACCAGCCGCAGGAGGTTGTCGTTGGTGCCCTTGGCGGTCAGCAGCACATAGTGGTTAATATTCAGGTCATAACTGGCCCGGTTGCTCACCAGCAGGTTGCCGTTTTTATCCAGAATATCACCCCGGGCTGCTTTCACCCGGGTCAGGGTGGTAAAGGTGGCTTGGTTATTGGTACTGCCACCGGTTTCGATGATCTGCAGATCATAAAGTTTCAGGGAGAAAAATCCCAGAATGATCGCAAAGACCAGCAGAACGATGCTGGCGCGAACTTTGCTTATTCTTTCCATGAATAGCCTCCAAAGGCGTTAATTGCTTTCAAAACAGGGTAGAGGACGGGGACTGTCACCAGGGACAGAGCGGCAGTAATGAAGAAACCGTACAGCCGGGACAGGACAGTCAGTCCCAAGAACCAGCCGAACAGAAAATTCACAGTCACATAGGTGACCATAGCCATAGATGTGCAGAGGACTGCGGAGGAGAAACTCTCCTGCAGAAATGCCTGCCGGAAAATGCAAGCGCCTACGCTCAGGAAAGTGATAGCCACCATAGAGTAAGGTCCCGGCGCTGTGCCGGAGAACAGATACAGCAGTCCTGCCACAAGGGAAAAGACGCTGCCGCTGTGGAGGCCTTCCAAAATACTGATGAGGAAAATGGCGCAAGGCACCAGTTCTGTAGTAGCATTCAGCACACGGACCTGGCTCAGCAGCACATCCTGCAAAACGGACAGAACAATCAGAATACCGGCATAAAAAGTCCATTTCAGGGCGGTTTTCCGTTGTTGTTTGGTGAGAATCAGACGGCTCAGCAGGGAGGTGCTGGGCTTGTCCGGACGAAATTCACTCTTTTTTGCCATAGTCGATCACCCGGCATTATATTCGGTTACGATGAACACTTGCTCCAGGCTCCGTACATCGACGGCCGGCTGCAGAAGGGCGTACTTGGCAACGCCGGTGTCGTCAAAACCGGCATCCACCACATGGCCCAAAACCAGATTCCGGGGGTACACCGTAGAGCCGGTGGTCACCACCTGGTCGTGGTTGCGAATGGTGGCAGAGGAGGGTAGGTAATTCATGCGCAGCAGGCCATCCAGACCGGAGGCGTAGCCACCCTGCACCATACCGCTGTGCCCGGATGCAGCAATGGTAGCGCTGATTTCCAAAGAGGAGTCCAGCACAGATTTGACCACCGCATAATTTACACCCACTTCGCTGACCAAACCCACCAGTTCGCCATAGGCGGTGATAGCGCACATGCCCTCGGTAATGCCCACATTGCTGCCCCGGTTGATAGTAAAGGTGTTGCTCCAGTCAGCAGAACTGGTGGAGATGATATAAGCATCTACCAATTTGTAGTCCTCGTTGGCGTTGACCAAGTCCAAGGCGGCTCGCAGCCGCTCGTTTTCTTGCTTGGTGGCATAGGCATCCCGGGCCTCGTCTTCGATGGCGGCCAATTCCTCTTTCAGGGCCTGATTTTCTGCCAACAGGGATTCATACCGGAAAATATAATCATACAGTTGCTGGGAGCGGTCAGACAGTTTGCTGACGCCGGAGCGCAAAGGCGTCAATACACCCTGCACCACCATCTGGGGCAGTTTCATACCGGTCAGAGAACTGACCACCGCCAGCACTACCGCCAATAACACAGCCGTTACCAGCACGATCCGTATGCGATTGGTAAAAAAGCGTTTCATACAGATTCCTCCATTAGTTCCGGCGCGATGACTCGCAAGATTTGACCCAGTCGACATACCGGAAGACCCATCACATTGTAATAATCTCCAACGATTCTCTCCACAAACAGGGCTGCGCCCCCCTGGATGCCGTAACTGCCGGCTTTGTCCATCGGGTCACCGGAGCGGATATAGTTCCAAATTTCCTTGTCCGTCAGTTCCCGGAAGTGAATGTCCGTGATTTCTGTGCAGACAGTGGCGGCGTCTCCTCGGAGAACGGTCAGTCCGGTCATGACCTGATGGTCTTTGCCGGAGAGCAACCGCAGCATCCGGTAGGCATCGGTCGGATCTTTCGGCTTGCCCAAGACCTTGCCATCGCATACCACAATGGTGTCCGCGGCCACGACCACATCGTCTGCTCCGTGGGGTGTGGCTTCTGCCTTCATACGACTAACCCGGGCCACCTCCTGACAGGCAGGGAGGGTTTCGTCCATGGTTTCGTCGATATCGGCTACCTGAATGGCAAAGGGAATGTGAAACAGACCCATCAGTTCTTTCCGACGGGGGGATTGAGATGCGAGAATCAGTTGCATAGTAACTCCTTCAATAGGTGGCGGTTATTCTACACCGCGCAGATACAGACCTCTGGTGCAGCCGCCGGGATCAAAGGGCAAGCGATCCCGGTAGGCCGACAGAATCCGGTCTGTTTCTTTGGCACTTTCTGTGGTAAATAGCAGGCGTGTTGCCCACAGACCCAGCCGCCGCAGATCGTCCTGCCGGTCCAGCCAGTAGAGTTTTTTGCCGTTCAGCAAAACGCTGCGGCAGGTATTTCCGTCTTTGATAATGGGGAATTCCGCACCGGTCTTGTCTGTCAGCCGGGCGGCAGCGATATGACAACTGCACTGACCGGTCTTGCCCCGGATCAGACAGTTTTCTGTAATCATCAAAGGCAGCCGTCCGTAAACCAGCAGTTCACAGGGAACGCCCTTGCTTACATCCCGGATCTGCGGCAGAGTCATCTCAAAACTGAGACAGGCAGACCGCAGTTGCAGATAACGGGCGCAGTTGACACTGCGGGAATTGTATAAATTCAGACCAAAGTCTCCCCGGGGATGCATACCGCACTCCCGTACCGGCAGCAACAGACCCAGGTTGCCGATCAGCACTTCCCGGATGCCGGCGCTTTTTACTGCC
The DNA here is from genome assembly GCA_017521875.1 of Oscillospiraceae bacterium. Lineage (GTDB taxonomy): Bacteria > Bacillota > Clostridia > Oscillospirales > Oscillospiraceae > Faecousia. Next base: position 9,381 of record JAFXBH010000317.1, on the reverse strand, counting down.
AGCAAATCAGACTGGAATTTTGCCAGTTCTCCATCGTGGACGATCCGGGGCGCAACGGCGCAGACATTGGTTTTGCTGGCCAGTTTTCGGCAAAGCCCGTCGTCTTCTGCCAAAATGTGCAGGGGCACATACAGCACTTCCGGATGGATATCCAGCAGTTTCTGGGTCAGTTGCTCCTTGGTAGTCACCTGAACTGTCAGGGCGGGGGATTCAGAAACGCCCTTATAATGCGCCACCTTGTCAGGCCGACGGAGCGTCGGGTTTTCCCGACGGGCCCGCTGGGCAGTCAGCAGATTCAGTACATCCCGGCGCATGCCGTTGATCACTGCGGCAGACAGGGTCAGTCCCGGCGCAATATCCGAACGAACCCGTGCGCAGATGTAGGGCGTACCGCCGGTTTTGCTGAGCCGGGAGGCCAAAGCATCGTGGGTCAGATCCAAACTTCTGGCAGGTTCCGGCGCCGGTCCCTGCAGGGAACAGGTGCGGCCGTCTGCATCCGTAACGGTCAGTATAGACTGGCCGGTGTGAACGATCATTTCAAAAGCCACCGGTACCAGGGGATTCTCCGTAGCCTCATAGGTTTGACGCATCTGTCTGTACCAGGATTCGTTGCCGGATGCGTCCTCCCGAATGCCAAACATATGGCTGCCGGTCCTGCCGGCGTAGTAATTGGTAAATCCCTGCCGGTTAAATGCGGTAGATAACTGGTCCATCATAGGCTTTGTCACTCTGCCGGAATCGATGGCCTGCCGGTACACACCGGTCACCGCAGCCACATACTCCGGCCGCTTCATACGGCCTTCCAGTTTCAGGGAGGCAACGCCCATATCTTCCAGTTCCTTCACAAATTCAACGGTGCAGTTGTCTTTCAGACTCAGGGGGTACTTGTTCTCCCAACGGTTGTAGCCGTAACTCTGCCGGCAAGGCTGGGCGCAGCGTCCCCGGTTACCGGAACGGCCGCCAATGGCCGCAGACAGATAGCACTGACCGGAGTAGCCCATACACAGCGCGCCGTGGCCGAATACTTCAATTTCGATAGGAGAGTTGGCGCAGATGTAGCGAATTTCATCCCGATTCAGTTCCCGGCTCAGAACCACCCGGGACATACCCATACCGGCGCAGAACTGTACGCCGGGCAGAGAATGGACGGTCATTTGGGTAGAACCGTGGCGGGGAATGTGGGGCGCAATCTGCTTGCACAATTCAGCAACACTTAAGTCCTGCACGATAAAGGCGTCCACCCCGGCATTGGCAGCGTGACGGATCAGCGCCACGGCTTCGTCACATTCCCGATCGGACACCAATGTGTTCACGGTCAGATGAACGGCTACACCGCGGATATGGCAGTATTTTACGGCTTCTACCAGCGCCTGAGGGGTAAAATTCTTGGCGCTCTGCCGGGCATTAAACTGCCCGCAGCCCAAATATACTGCATTTGCGCCGTTTTGCACGGCGGCCTGCAAAGCCTCCATAGACCCTGCCGGTGCTAAAAGTTCCAGCATAATTCTCTCTCTCCAAAGATAAAAGGTATATTTGCACACATTATACCACAATTTCCTCTCCAGTTCTACCCTGTTTGCAAGAAATTTAAGAAAAATTCACTTATGGGTCATACCTGTTTTCTGCGAAAACAGAAAGGTGGGAAAAGACGGTTTTTTAGAAAACATTTGTAGGATTTTCCACAAATTTACAGAGAAATACCCAACTTGTTGCGAAAATGTCGAATTTTCTGTAGAAGCGGTGGTTTTCCTTGACAAAACGGCAAAATCATATTACTCTTAGATAGGAAAAATGGCGCAGGGTAGGTATGCCTCCACCTGTTTTTGGAGATACTGGGAACCATTGTAAAAGAAGCGCCATACACTGCTGTATGAGAGGGAAATCTATGCGCGCAAGCGGCATCTTAATGCACATTACCTCCTTACCCGGTCCCTACGGTGTAGGCACACTGGGCAAGGAGTCTTATAAATTTGTGGACTTTCTGGAAAAGGCCGGGCAAACGTATTGGCAGGTTTTGCCGCTTACTCCCACCGGCTATGGGGATTCTCCCTACCAGTCCTGTTCTACCTTTGCCGGCAACCATTATCTGATTGATTTGGATTTGCTGGTGGAGGAGGGTCTGCTGGAAGAAGATGAGATCACCGCCTGCAATTGGGGCGATGACGAGAGCAGGGTGGATTTTGGCCTGCTGTATACCCATAAACTGTCGGTGCTGCGGAAAGCCTATGCCCGGTTTGCCCGCAATGATGATTTGGAGAAATTCTACCGGGAAAATGCCTATTGGCTCTCGGATTACGCGCTGTATATGGCGCTGAAAGAGGCCTATGGCGGGAAACCCTGGTATGCCTGGCCGGAGGGCGTCAGATTCCGCGAACCGGAAGCCATCTGGCAGGTACGGAAGGAATGGAAAGAGGAAGTGCAGTTCCACTGCTTTGTCCAGTATCTGTTCAGTACCCAGTGGGAAAACCTCCGGGAATACGCCCACAAAAAAGGCGTGTCTATCATCGGCGATGTGCCTATTTATGTACCCTACGATTCGGTGGATGTGTGGAGCAATCCGCAGATGTTCTGCCTGGATGAAACCCTCACCCCCACTGCAGTGGCTGGCTGTCCGCCGGACGCCTTCAGTGAAGATGGCCAGTTATGGGGAAATCCCCTCTACCGATGGGAAACCCATAAGGCCGACGGCTACGGCTGGTGGCTGCAGCGGTTGCAGGCTGCGGCAAATCGCTACGATGTGATCCGCATTGACCATTTTCGCGGCTTTGCCGGTTACTATGCCATTCCCTACGGCGCAGAGAATGCCAAGGGTGGCAAGTGGCTGCCCGGTCCGGGAATGGATTTCATCCGCGCCGTACAGACCTGTCTGCCCAACACTCCTATGATCGCAGAGGATTTGGGATACTTGACGGAGGATGTACATAGATTGCGGCAGGATGCAGGCTATCCCGGTATGAAGGTGCTGGAATTTGCCTTTGATGGGGATGCAAGCAACCTGTATCTGCCCCACAATCACGAAAAAAATACCGTTTGCTACATCGGCACCCACGACAATATGCCGGTTAAGCAGTGGTTTGCCGAGAGCAGCGAACAAACCATCAACTTTGTCAAAAACTATATGGGCCAACCGGCAGACCCCCAATGGGGAGTGATCCGGATGTGCCTGAGCAGCATTGCAGATCTGGCAATGGTTCAGATGCAGGACTATCTGGAATTGGGCGGGGAAGCAAGAATGAATTTCCCCGGCACCCAAACCGGTCATAACTGGACTTGGCGTGCCGCACCCGACTTTGCAAGCGACGCTTTGGCAAAGAAAATATACAGCCTGACCCGGATTTATGGGCGGCTGCAGCAATGAAACAGTCAGGAAACGGAGAAAATAGTATGAGTTATAATTGCATGAATATTTTAAGGTGGACAGAAGCCAAACTGAAGTACACCTATGATGTATCCCTGCGGGAAGCCAACGCCCAGGAACTCCACGAGGCATTGGGCGAAGCGGTAATGATGGCCATTTCCGACAACTGGAATCACGCCAAGCATACCCGTATGCCTGCCCGGAAGGCATACTATATTTCTGCCGAATACCTGATTGGCAGACTGGTGTATTCCAACCTTTACAACTTGGGTATCCTGGATGAAATGAAGCAACTGTTTGCCCAGCGGGGCGTGGACTTGGCCATTTTGGAAGAGGTGGAGGATGCTGCGCTGGGTAACGGCGGTCTGGGCAGACTGGCAGCCTGCTTCCTGGATTCTGCAGCCAGCACCGACATTCCTCTGTCCGGTTACGGCCTGCGGTATCGGTTCGGACTGTTCAAGCAGAGTTTCGACGCCAACGGCAGCCAAAAAGAGAATGCCGACGATTGGGCGAAATTCGGCGACCCCTGGTCCTACCGCCGGTATAACCATACGGTCAAGGTGCAGTTTCCTGACCACACCGTGCTGGCAGTGCCTTACGATGTGCCGGTGATCGGCTACGGCACCCAGAATATAGGTACGCTCCGTCTGTGGCAGTGCGAAGCCGAGGAAGAACTGGATTTCAACGCCTTTAACGATCAGGACTACCTCCGCGCTTTGACCCAGAAGAACAAGGCTGAGGATATCACCCGTGTGCTGTATCCCAACGACTCTACCTGGGAGGGTAAGCGTCTGCGTATTAAGCAGCAGTATGTGCTGTCAAGCGCATCTTTGCAGGATATGCTGCGGGTGTATAAGACTACCCACGGCACCGATATGAGCCACTTTGCCGACTTCTACTGCGTGCAACTGAACGATACCCACCCGGCCATGTCTATTCCTGAACTGATCCGTCTGCTGATGGCAGAGGGTCTGGACTTTGAGCAGAGTTTCGCCGTGGCGCAGAAGACCTTCTCCTACACCAACCACACCGTTATGGGCGAGGCGCTGGAGAAATGGAACTTGGACCTGCTGCGGAGCGTTGTGCCGGAGATTGTGGACATCATTCTCCGCATCGACGAGAAACTGAAGCGGGAACACCCGGAACTGTTCATTGTCCGGGATAACACCGCCCATATGGCAAACCTGTCTGTGTATGTCGGCACCTATGTCAACGGCGTGGCGGAGATCCATTCCCAGATTTTGAAGGACGATGTGTTCCACCAGTGGTATCAGGCTTTCCCGGAGCGTTTCCAGAACAAGACCAACGGTGTGACGCCCCGTCGCTGGATGGGCCTGTGTAACCCGGAATTGACCCAACTGATCAAGTACCGCATCGGCGGTGACTTCCTGAAAGACCTGGATAAACTCAATAATCTGAAGCCAATGATCGACGATGACCTGGTCCGCCAGTTCAATACCGTGAAGCGGCAGAAGAAGGAGCAACTCTGCGAGACCATCTATAAGCGAGAGGGCGTAAAACTGAATCCGGACTTCCTGTTCGATGTGCAGGTCAAGCGGCTGCATGAGTATAAGCGGCAACTGCTGAATGCGCTGTCCATTGTGGATATCTACTTCCGGCTGAAAGACGGCAGTTTGCAGGACTTCCAGCCCACAGTGTACCTGTTTGGCGCAAAATCTGCCCCCGGATATGCCCGGGCCAAGGCTATTATCCGCTATATTAACCGGATCGCCCACATGATCAATAACGACCCGGATATGTACGATAAGATGAAAGTGGTGTTTGTGCAGAACTATAACTGCTCCTATGCCGAAGAAATCATCCCTGCCGCTGATATCTCTGAGCAAATCTCTCCCGCCGGCACGGAAGCCTCCGGTACCGGCAATATGAAACTGATGCTGAACGGCGCGGTGACTTTGGGTACTTTAGACGGCGCCAATGTGGAGATCGTCAAGGAAGCCGGCATGGAAAACAACTACATCTTCGGCGCAACTGTGGAACAGATCAACGCCGCAAGAGACAGTTACTATGCTCGCGGCATCTATGATACCAACCCCCGTCTGCATCGGGCAATCGACACCTTGGTGGACGGCACAGTTCCCACCGATGATGACCAGAGAGAACTGTACCACGCATTGTTGGACGGCACCCATTGGCATAAGGCGGATCACTACTTCCTGCTGCTGGATTATGAATCCTATCTGGAGGCCAAACTCTGTGCCAACCAGGATTACGGTGATAAACTGGCCTTTGGCCGCAAGTGTATGATGAACATTGCCAGCGGCGCAAAGTTCTCCTCCGACCGTACCATTCGCCAGTACGCAGAAGAGATTTGGCACATCGAACCCACCCAATTCTAAACAAAAAGTCTGTTGCCACCCGGCAACAGACTTTTTTCTTGGAAAACAAAGGTACTTTTTGAAATAAGGGGATGGGTTCTGTCTCCTCTTGACATTTATTTTGTATAGTATATAATGTCTATAAACGGTAGACACACTGTCGGCATGCCATAAACTTATGGGGTAACCGTCTGCGCTACCGTGGTTATGTCTACGACACCGAGACGGACCTATACTACTGCAACAGCCGTTATTACAATCCTGAGATCGGTCGGTGGATCAATGCAGATAGTGTTGTAGCTGGAATTGGCGAAAACTTATTGGGTTACAACATGTTTACCTACTGCTTTAATAATCCTGTGAATATGACAGATAATTCTGGACATTGGCCACAGTGGATTAAAGATGCAGTGGATTGGGTTAATGATAAGGTCATTCAACCAGGTGTAAGTTTTGTTAAAGATATTGCAGAAGACATCAATAATTTTGACTCGAACAATGAAAGTGAAGAAAAAGTTTTAGAATCAAATTATTTTTCTTCATACAAAGGTGTACCAGTCATAAGAACAAACGGAGACCGATCGGGATCCTTCGGAGCCATTTTTTTGACAAGAGAGACCAATAATAGAAGTAATCCCGAGGACGTTATTCGTCACGAGTATGGTCATACAAAACAATTGGAGCAACTAGGCATTGTAAACTATGCTTTGTGTATTGGATTACCATCGTGGCAACAGTGGGGTACTGACGAATATTATAGTAAGCCTTGGGAGATTACTGCAGATGTTTATGGCGGTGTCCAATCAAGAAATCATTCTCAAAGCAATATTGATAGAGGCTTTGCATATTTGGAAGGTAGTAAAATAATAGGTCCGCTTATTTGGGTGTTCATTGAATAGGGGAGGTACATATGAAAAGAAATTCTTCACTAAAATCAATCATGTTAATTACGTCTATATGCGTTTTACTTTGTTCTTGTAATTCGTCTGGGACAATTGAATATTATTCGCAAAAAGAAAACTATATAAGTGTGACCGGAACCGTGTCGAGCATAAAGTACAATGAAGAAGCCACGGCGTTGTATATTGACTTTTCTGAATTGTCTCCAATTCTCGATGATACATGTTTTAAAATTGTCGGAGAAAATTTAGAGATAGTCAAAGCCAATAGAATTGATGATAAGCTTAAAATAGGCGAACAAATAACCTTTGTCACTGCACCAAAGTATTTTGGAGATGGATATGTAATGCCTATAGTCGCAATATCAATAAGTGGAGAAAACATGCTGGGTTTTGAAGAAGGATATAAAAATTTGATAGATTGGTTATCCGAATAGAGTCCGACATACCAGCAAGCATCGCGTTTGGTCACCCAAACACAGACTTGTCAGGAATATTCCTGAAACCTTTAAGGGCTTGGGATTATCCCAACAAACTGCCTTTTGTCCCCAAAAGGCAATGCTTGCAGGTACACGAGCCAAGGCGACAGTCTTTTTGCCCCCTAAGCGGAAAGTAGATTCTGACTAACTTATAACCAACGGGGACGGCCCACCCGTCCCCGCAAATTCCCATTTTGAGAGTGGCGCAACTGCTCCCCCAAAATAGCGCAAAATTCCTCTTGTGGCTAATCAATAGACAAAGAAACCCAACTGTATTACTTACAGTCCCGTTACTATAACCCCGAAATCGGCCGTTTCCTCAATGCCGATTCCTTCGTCTCCACCGGCCAAGGCATAACAGGCTACAATATGTTTGCCTACTGCAATAATAATCCGGTAAGTATGGCTGACACGACAGGACAATTACCGTTTTTTATTGTGACTGCGGCTATCGGCGCTGTAGTTGGAGCGGTTGTCGGCGGTGTCGTTGCCGCTAAGAATGGTGGTAACGTTTGGGCTGGAATCGGCATTGGTGCTGCAGTAGGAGGACTAGTTGGAGTTGGTTTTGGAGCAGCGGCAGGGGTAATGCTAGCCGGAAGTGCATACGCTTTTATTTCTAATGCTACATTCAATGCCAGTACAAGTGTATTCTGGAATTGTGAGATGCCAGTGTTGCTAAGAAAAGTTGGGCATATAGTAGAAATAATAATTGAAGTTTTCTGAGAGGTAGCATATGAATCTCCAAGCAAAAAATTTTTATGTAACAATACATTTTTTGCCTCAATATGACAAGGAATTTGAATTGGTGCATGGAGATATTTATAAACATATCGCATCAGGTCAATTGTACAAAAAACGTTTGCTGGCAGATCATGGTTGGGGTCAGGAATCTGGATATGTCCGTTTTCCAGAACCAACGTTTAAGGAATTGATTGCAATCTTGGAATACGTGCCAGATCGTTTAAAGAGAAAACCACTTTGTTTTCTATCAAAGGAATTGGCTGAATTGAACTATACTTACTATAGCAATGTATTAGGTGCTGTAGCGGTAATAATGCAGGATTATGTTTCGGAACTGATTGATTTTCTGGCAGAAAAAGTGGAAACAAAATACTTTAAAAACAGGTATATTCGAAGACACTTCCGCGAGTTTTCTTTTGATGAACAAATGGCTCGAAAAAGGCAACAACTAGGCAGAACGGTTGGAACGAAACCATATTATCGTATTTTTCAGGAGCACGATAAATGGAAAGTCATATCTCATAAAGTGATAAAACAGGTCTATAAAAAGTAGCAAAAGGACAAGAGGACTGCTCTTCTGCCCCCTAAGCCAAAGACCGATTCTGACTAACTTATAACCAACGGGGACGGCCCATCCGTCCTCGCAGATTCCCTTTTTGAGGGTGGCGCAACTGCTCCCTCAAAACAGTGCGGAATTCCTCTTGTGGCTAATCAATAGACAAAGAAACTCAACTGTATTACTTACAGTCTCGCTATTATAACCCCGAAATCGGCCGTTTCCTCAATGCCGATTCCTTCGTCTCCACCGGCCAAGGCATCCTGGGCTACAATATATTTGCCTATTGTGGCAACAATCCAGTGCTTTATACTGATTCAACCGGAACCCGGCACGAAATAAGCGCTGGCGGATTTGGTGGGGGTGGTAGTGACAGGGGACACAGTGCAAACTTTTTAACTTGAAACAGAAAGGATAACAACAATGTGCCGAATGCGATGTTTTAAAATAAAAGATTGTTGTTCACGGGATTGGTTGATAAACATGACGGGAACAACCACGAAATCTAATGCTATAAAAAAGGATCGTTTTGCGCTATATAAGAAGATGGGAATATCACATTATGGCTTCTTTACATTTAAAATTAGTGGGTGTATAGAAAATGATATAAATGTTGTGTATCGGGTGCGTCCGTGCCTTCACATTGTGCTCTGTTCGGCTTTCTTTTTTGCTTTGTTGATATATGCATGCATTGGTTTTATACTAGGCAAAGTGAATCTGTACTTTGTGCTGATGGCATTCGTAATCAATGCAATACTTGATTTAAGTGTTGTAATACAAGCGCACGCTTGCAATCGGTGGTTTCAAAAACGCTTTGCGTACAGTGATATAAGCAGGTAACACAGTGGATGGTGCTGTGTATTGAAAAACTGACAATCCGTGGACGCCATATCCGGCCATATAGATTCCTATTTTGAGCACCTCATTGCAGAAAGAAACAAAAAAAGAAAAGGCAAGGTCTTTTGCGTATATGCGCGAGATTGCTTCCAGAAACGCATTACGTAATTAT
>JAFXBH010000316.1 GCA_017521875.1 Oscillospiraceae bacterium | reverse complement strand
CTGTTTTGTTTTTATTAAAAAGAACACCTTTCTCATCATTACAATAATTCGGATTATTCTCTTCAACCCATATTCCTTCGAGACTTTCGCAGCCTGCAAACGCACAATAGCCGATCGTTGTAACACTGACCGGGATCGTTACGCTTGTCAGGCTGATGCAGTAGTAGAATGCAGAGTCACCGATCGTTGTAACACTGGCCGGGATCGTTACGCTTGTCAGGTTGTTGCAGTACTCAAATGCAAAATCACCAATTGTCGTGACGCTATCCCCGATCGTTACGCTTGTCAGGTTGTTGCAGTACTCAAATGCAAAATCACCAATTGTCGTGACACTGTCTGGGATCGTTATGCTTTCCAATCCAGTGCAGTTGCAAAATGCCCACTCACCAATTGTCGTGACGCTATCCCCGATCGTCACACTTGCCAATTGGTTACAATAATAGAATACCCTATCGCCGATCGTTGTCACGCTGTCCGGGATCGTTATGCTTTCCAATCCATCGCAGTAGTAGAATGCAGAGTCACCGATCGTTGTAACACTGGCCGGGATCGTTATGCTTTCCAATCCAGTGCAGTTGCAAAATGCCCACTCACCAATTGTCGTGACGCTATCCCCGATCGTCACACTTGTCAGGTTGTAGCATTCGCTGAATGCATAGTCACCGATGCCGGTTACCCTTACACCCTCAATGAATTCCGGGATATTTGCAGCAGTTACACTTCCACTGCAACTCGTTATCATACCGGTCTGGGGATCAAAATAGATGTTGCCGCCGGTGACGGGGTATGCCACTGTTGCCTCTCTTGTGGATGCTCCTGCGGCAGATGTACTCTGCTCCGCGGGGGTCGCCGCCTGAATACGGATGGTTTCAAGCGGCAAGACGCTTAAGATCATTGCAAAGGCAAGGATCATGCTAAGAATCCGCTTCATCGTTAATGACGGACTTTTGTCTTGACTCATGTGTAAAACTTCCTTTCTTAACTGTAGTATATACGGATTGCTTCCTGCATTGTCCGGATATTTCCCTTCCTGCGCAGTCAGGTATCCGGATGACTTTCCTTTTTCAGTATACAGGAAAGATTTACAAGTTTCAACTCCAATTCATTAAAAAAAGACTTCACTCTCTTATATTTCCGCCAATGGTTAAACCTTATTTTTATCCTGTTTTCAAGAAGTATCGAACATTTTTCCGATCATCGCCTTCTGCTTCGGTAGAATTAAAACTACCCTCCGATTTCTCGGAGGGTAGAACAGTGATTGTGCTGTTTTTATTGCGTTTGTCTGAGATTTATTCAGCCTCGAGGTAACGCATCATGATGGTCGCGATCTGTTCGCGGGTTGCGTTTTCCTGCGGGTTCAGGTAGGTGGCCTCACCAACGGCAACGCCGGTGATGATCTCGTTTTCGATGGCCCAGAGCATACCGTCTGTTGCATAGGAGCCAACCTTGTCCGCATCGGGATATGCTTCGAGAGAGCCTTCCACCTTAACACCGCCGTCGTAACGGAAGAGGATGGTTGCGATCTGCTCACGGCTGATGGGCGCATCGGGCGCAAACTTGTTGCTGCCGATACCCTTGACGATTTCATTTGCGGCAGCCCATTCCACAGCCTTGGCGTACCACGCGTCTGCGGGCACATCGG
>JAFXBH010000315.1 GCA_017521875.1 Oscillospiraceae bacterium | reverse complement strand
GCATTCTCTTTCCGGGAGGTTTCCCCAGTGATGATCACCGCCCCGGTATCCACCTTATTCTTGGTGATTCCGGCGGCGGCGTACTGGGTTTCCACCCACCGGGCGATGGCCTCCCCGTCTACCCGGTCGTGGGATTGCAACGGGGTGAAAATCACCGGACTTTGGTAGAGAATCTCCCGGTTTTCAATGACCATTTCCGGCACGGAAAAGGCGTTGCCTTTGTTCTCTACCTCCAGCGCCGAGACCACCATTTGGGTGGTGGTTGTGCCCACATCCAATCCAACAGATATAAGTTTATCCAACACCTGTCACCTGCTCCAAAATACTCTCCACCATCTGTTTATCCGGCCGCACCGGATTGGTGGCGCAACAGGGATCTGATAAGGCCGATTGGGTGATGGCGGCCCAGTTTTCCCGCACTTTTTGGGACGGCACACCGGCCTGCGCCAATGTTGCCGGCAGTTGCAGTTCTTTCCGCAGACGCCGGAGGGCATTTTTCAGATTTCGCACCGCCATACTGTCTGCCGTGCCCCCTAATCCCGCTCCCCGGGCAAGGTCGGCATAGTGGGGATTGGCCTCTTGATTGGCTTCCATCACCGCCGGAAGCAAAATAGCATTCAGCCGGCCGTGGGGTAAATGAAATTGGCCACCCAACGCGTGGGCGAGCGCGTGGCACACACCCAATCCCGATTGGGAAAAGGCTACGCCCGCCATGGTTGCCGCCAGATGCACCTGCTGACGCACCCGGGTATCCCCGTGGAACGATGGGGGCAGATACACCAGCGCCGTGGTGAACGCATCCCGGGCCAAAGAACGGGAGATCGCTCCCGCCCCGGTGGCTACAAAACTCTCTGCCGCGTGGGCGAGAATGTCGAACCCCGCGTCGGCAATCAGGCTTTTGGGCAGGGAATTTAAGAGATTTCCGTCCAAAATAGCCAGTTCCGGCTGTAAGGAGGGATCGATCAACGGGTGTTTGACGCCGTTATGGGTCAGTACCGCAAAGTTTGTTGCCTCCGAACCTGACCCGGAGGTGGTGGGAATGGCCACAAGGCGAATGGGCAGACCGGAAAAATAGGCCATGGCCTTGGCGCAGTCCATGGCGCTGCCGCCGCCCAATGCCACCACCGTGTCCGGTTGGAACGCCTGTACCGCCGCCGTGCCCTCTGCCGACAATTCCACCGTAGGGTCAGGCTGCACCCGGTAGAAAAATTCCACTGCTTCGGCCTGCAGCGCTTTTCGTAATTTTTCCGGCAGATCGGTTTTTTCAAAATAAGGGTCTGCCACTACCAGCACCCGCTTGGCGTGCAATCGGGACAATTCCCAAATCGCCCCCACGCCGGAGATAATTTCTGTTTTACAGGAGAATGATTCCATGGTTACACCGCCTTTTGGTAGCAGTATTTCCCAAATGGAGGAAAGTATGTGCAAAAATACCCCCTAATTCCATTTTTCAAAGAGGTTTTCTTTTGTGTTGAAAGTGGGATTTTTCTCTGCTATAATAGAAAAAAACAGAAAGCAGGTGAGGATTTGGCCCGGAAAGAAGACTATATTGCGGTGTTTGACTCCGGTGTGGGGGGCATCAGCGTCCTGCGGGAGTTGGTACAACTGATGCCCAATGAGAATTATCTCTACTTCGGTGACTCCGCCAACGCCCCCTACGGTGAAAAATCCACGGAACAAGTCCGGGAACTGACCCTGCAAAATGCTAAGCGGCTGCTTTCCTGGGGGGTAAAAGCCCTGGTAGTAGCCTGCAACACCGCCACCGCCGCCGCCATTGATCTTCTGCGACAGACCTATCCCGATACCATTATCATCGGCATCGAGCCGGCGCTGAAATTGGCGGTAGACCGTTTCCCCGCCGGGAAAATCGGCATTTTGGCCACCCCTGTAACATTGCGGGAAGAAAAACTGACCCACCTGCTGGAGCGGTTTCCGGAAGTGCAAGTGGAACGAATTCCTGCCCCCGGTTTGGTGGCTCTTATCGAGCAAGGCAAGGCCGATTCCCCGGAGACGGAAGCCCTCCTCCGGGATCTTCTGAATCCCTACATCGGCAAATTGGACGCCCTGGTGCTGGGCTGCACCCACTATCCCTTTGTAAAAGACACCATTTCCGCCATTTTAGGCAGCCATACCCTCCTGTTGGACGGCGGTGAAGGCACAGCCCGGCAGACCCGGCGTTGTTTGGAACAGGCAGGTCTCCTGCTGGCCACCGGCGGCAATATCACCATGGAAAACTCCTTGGAGACACCGGAAATTTTGCAACTTTCCTTTGAACTTTTAGAAAAGTGAGGGCATCCTATGGAAGACATTTTGGTCATCGGCATTGCCGGCGGCAGCGGCAGCGGCAAAACCACTCTGATGAAGAATCTCCTTAACAAATTCGGCGATGTTGCCACGGTGCTGAGCCACGACAATTACTACAAGCGCCACGACGAACTGACTTACGAGGAGCGGTGCTTGCTTAACTACGACGAGCCGGCAGCATTTGACACCGACCTGATGGTGTAGCAGTTGGATCTGCTTCGGAAAGGACAGGCCATTGACTGTCCGGTGTATGATTTTTCTGTCCACAACCGCAGCGATGCGGTGACCCGGATCAACCCCTCCCGGGTGATCATTGTGGAGGGCATTCTCATTTTCCAGGATCCTGCCCTGCGGGATTTGATGGACATTCGCATCTTCGTGGATACCGACGCGGATATCCGTCTGTGCCGCCGAATCAAGCGGGATGTGGAAAAGAGAGGCAGGTCTCTGCAGTCGGTACTGCAGCAGTATCAGCAGACGGTGAAGCCCATGCACGAGCAATATGTAGAGCCCAGTAAAAAGTTTGCCAACATCATCGTGCCGGAGGGCGGCAAGAATCTGGTGGCCTTAGAAATGATTGAAGACCGAATCCGCAGACATCTCCATACATAAAATCTCTGTTCGGGGCGATAAAATTCGCCCCGAATATTTACATTTTGGTTACACTTCTTTCGATTTTTGTTCAAAATCACCTTTTATGGTAAAAGTATCAAAACATGGAGGTCCTTGTATGAAACTGCATAAAATCCTTGCAGGTACGCTGGCGCTTTGTCTTTTGCTCAGCGCTTGTTCCGGTAAAAAACCCAATAACAATCCCGAAAATTCCACCCCGACGGAGGATTCCGCCCAAAACACCCCGGTGATTGAAAACGCCCCCGCCATTTCCCTGTCGGACAGCGGTATCACCGTAGACGGTCAACCTATCTCCACCGATACTACCGCCGCGGTTTACGCCGCCAAGGACATCGTCTACTACGAAGCCGGTAAAGATTTCACCTACGGCGAAGGCACAAAAGAAGACGAACACACCAAAGAAGAGGCCGACGCCCACACCGTAGTCCACATCGCCAAACCCGGTGCATACATCCTGTCCGGCAAACTCTCTGCCGGTCAGATTGCGGTGGATTTGGGCAAGGACGCCAAAAAAGACCCCAACGCCGTGGTTACGCTGGTATTAGACGGTATGGACATCACCTGCACCGTCGCCCCGGCGGTGATCTTCTACAATGTATATGAATGCGGCAACAAGGATGAGGACACTGCCACTATGGAAGTAGACACTGCCAAGGCAGGCGCCAATGTGGTCATTGCCGATGGCTCAGAAAACACCGTCAACGGCTCCTATGTGGCCCGTATTTACGAGAGCGTTGTGCTGAACGAAGACGGCACGGAAGTGGAGGACAGCGAAAAACTCCACAAGTATGACGGCGCATTCTACTCCAAAATGTCTATGAATATCTATAACGGCAGAACCGGTGGCGGCGACGGCAAACTGACCATCAACGCCGCCAACGAGGGTTTGGATTCCGAAATGCACCTGACGGTGCTGGGCGGCAACATCAAAATCCGCTCCGGCAACGACGGCATCAACACCAACGAAGACAACGTGTCCGTTACCGCCATTCGGGGCGGCACGGTGGACATTGCCGTTACCGGTGAGACCGGTGAGGGCGACGGCATCGACTCCAACGGCTGGTTGGTGATCGACGGCGGCACGGTGATCGCCTCTGCCTGCGGCACTTCCGGCGACGCGGGTATCGACGCCGACAAGGGCGTGTATATCCGGGGCGGCACGGTAGTTGCCACCGGCAATATGCTGGATCGGTTTGAAGCGGTACAGACCTCTGCCCTGTTCTCTTTCAGCGGCCGGCAGAACGGCGGACAGACCTACACTTTGAAGCAAGGCGACACCACCGTTTTGACCGCAATCCCTGTCAATGCGTTCCAGTATATGATTCTGTCCTCCCCTGATCTGACAGAGGGCTCATATCAACTCTATCGGGGAGACAGTCAACTGTTTGGCTACGCCGGCAGCGTCCAGGGCGGTAATCCTATAGGCGGTCAGATGCCGGAGGGTATGACGCCGCCGGAGGGTATGACACCGCCGGATGGCATGGAGCGGCCGGAAAGGCCGGAAGGCATGACGCCCCCGGAAGGTTCGCAGCGGCCGGAAAGGCCGGAAGGTATGACTCCCCCGGAAGGTTCGCAGTGGCCGGAAATGCCCTCAAATCAACAGCCCTCCGGAGAAGCCACAGGTGATTTCACTTTTGTAAAGGGGTACAACACCTTTACCATCACCGCCGCCGCAAAAGTTTCCCAATAACACTTGCAAAGGGCAGCCACAGGCTGCCCTTTCTATTTTCTCCCGGTTGCATTTATGGTGCATTTGTGGTAAACTATCCCCAGTAACAATGTTAGGAGTTTGTAAATGGCCAAGTATTTGACTGTTTTTTTTATTTCGATGGTGCCCATTGTGGAACTGCGGGGCGCAATGCCCATCGCCCTGGGTATGGACATTCCCTTCCCCCTGGCCCTGATGATCTGTGCCATCGGCAATATGCTCCCTGTGCCCTTTATTTACTTTTTCGCAAGAAAAATTTTGGTTTGGGGAAGCAACAAGCGATTCATCGGTAAATTTTTCACCTTCTGTCTGGACAAAGGAGAAAAAGCCGGCCAAAAACTGGTGAAAACCGCCGGCCGGGGTGGCTTGTTTATTGCCCTGATGCTGTTTGTGGGAATCCCCATTCCCGGCACAGGCGCCTGGACCGGCGCGTTGGGCGCCAGTTTCCTGGATATGGGCTTTAAATCCACTGTGTTGTCTGTCTGCCTGGGCGTAATGATCGCAGGTGTTATTATGGCGCTGGGTACCACCGGCGTGTTTGCCGCATTTGGATTCTAAGGAGGATATATATGGACTGCATTTTTTGTAAGATCGTGGCCGGGGAGATCCCCTCCACCACCGTTTATGAAGACGAACTGGTATACGCATTCCGGGATATCAACCCCATGGCGCCTACCCACATTTTGGTGATTCCCAAGGAGCATTTGGGCAGCGTCAACGACATCACGCCCTACAACAGTGCCGTTGTGGCCCACATTTTTGAAGTGATTCCCCAGATTGCCGCCGCGGAAAACCTCACCGGCGGATACCGGGTGGTAAGTAACTGCGGCCAGGATGCCGGGCAGACTGTCCACCACCTCCATTTTCACATTCTGGGCGGCAAAGAATTGTCTCTGCAAATGGCTTGACAAATTTCGCGGACGCGGTATAATGTCCTTAATCGCATACAACGTCTTCGGGGAGCCGGTACACCGGCTGAGATAAGACTGTTAGTCTTGACCCGTGAACCTGATACGGTCAGTACCGTCGTAGGAAAAGATGCATAAATGAGGTAATTTTACCGCATTGCACCTAGACGGTTGCAGTGCGGTAATTTTATTTTTAGGGCAAAACAACTGTTTTTGCCCTTGGCCGTTAAAATCGGCAAGGAGGTTCATTTATGCAAAAGCAAAAACTTCGCGCCCTGACGGAGGGCGCAATCCTCATCGCAATGGCTGAGATCCTCAGCCTGCTGCCCTTTTACAAATTCCCCTGGGGCGGCTCGGTAGACCTGGGTATGCTGCCCATCATCCTGTTCTGCGTCCGTTGGGGATTTGGCCCCGGTATGATCGCCACCACCGCCCACGGCATTTTGCAGGCGCTGCTTGGCAGTTCCGGCGGATTCGTCGGCTGGCAGAGTTTCCTGGGCGATTACCTGATCGCCTATATGGTGCTGGGCGTGGCCGGTCTGTTTAAGGGTAAGTTCATCCCTGCCGCTCTGATCGCCTGCGCCGTCCGTTTTCTGGTGCATTATGTGGTGGGCGCAACTATCTGGGCAGAGTATATGCCGGAAAGTTTCTTCGGTATGACCATGACTACTCCATGGGTCTATTCCGCGCTGTACAACGGCGCCTATATGCTGGCCTGCACGGTTTTGGTGCTGGTGGTGGGCGTGATCCTGATGAACACACCGGTAAAAAAATACCTGCTGCCCCAAGAATAAAAACAAGGGAGAGTCTTGCGACTCTCCCCCTTTTTTCATATTTTATTCGTCATTGCGAGGGAGCAACGCGACCGTGGCAATCTAAAGTAGGTCGTATAGATTCCCACGGCTTGCTGCGCAAACCTCGGAATGACAGAAACGATATCCTTTACAGTGTTGTGATCACAAAATAGCCCAGAACGACGATACCCAAAACAATCCGATAGATGCCAAAGGCTTTGAAACTGTGATTGCGGACATATTCCATCAGTCCCTTGATCACCAGCAGGCTCACCAGGAAACTGACCACGCAGCCTACCAGCAACACGCCGATCTCCGTGCCGCTGGGCATAGCGGCGGCCCCTTCCATAATATCCATGCCGTACTTCACCACTTTCAACGCGCTGGCGCCCAGCATAGTGGGAATGGCCAGGAAGAAAGAAAATTCCGCGCCGGCAGGCCGTGCAACACCCAGCAGGATCGCGCCCAAAATGGTAGAGCCACTGCGGGATGTGCCGGGAATCAGCGCCAAACATTGGAACGCGCCGATCAGTAAAGCGGTTTTGTAGTCGATTGCCTCCACAGAGGCGATGGCGAATGTCCGGTCTTTGTTCTTTTCCAAAAACAGAAATGCCACGCCGTAAATCACCAGCGCGATGGCCACCACCACATAGTTATACAGGTGTTCGTCCATCCAGTCATCCAGCACCAGACCGATGGCCGCCGACGGCAGCACAGCCACGATGACCTTCAGCCAAAGATTCCAGGTGTTTTTCTTTTGCACCTTATCTTTTTTAGCGGAAAAGGGATTGAGTTTCCGGAAAAACAGTACCAGCACGGCGGCAATCGCCCCTAACTGGATCACCACCTGGAACATTTCGTAAAATGCTTCCGATACATGCAGTTTTACAAATTCGTCCAGCAGGATCATATGGCCTGTGGAAGAAATGGGCAGCCACTCGGTAATGCCCTCTACGATGCCGAACAGCACCGCCTTTAATAATTCGATGATTGTGGTCATAATTGCCTCCCAAACGGAGAAATTGACAATGGATAATTGAAAATTGTGGAATCGGCTGCGCCGATCATTTCAATCGCTAACAAAGGCAGCACCATAATTGTCCATTATCCATTGTCCATTCATTATAGCATAACCTGTGTTTCTTTACAAGATTTTCCCGTCGTTAACATTTTGGGGTGAAACTATTCACAATTTATTCACCGAAAACGGGAAAAATGCGTTATAATATTGTAAAATACAAACATCGGGAGGTTTTGACGATGCCGATTTCTGTTTTAATCGTGGAAGATGATCCCAATATCCGGGAACTGCTGCAACTGTATTTGGAAAAAGAGGGCTATGCCGTCACCTTGGCTGCCGATGGCGGGCAGGGATTGGAAAAATTCCGGGCCATTCGCCCAAACCTGGTGCTGCTGGATGTGATGATGCCGGTGATGGACGGCTGGGCAGTCTGCAAAGCCATTCGCGCAGAGAGCGACACGCCGGTGATTATGCTCACCGCCAAAAGTGAGACCGACGACAAGGTCACCGGCCTGAAGACCGGCGCAGATGACTATGTGACCAAACCCTTTGAAATGAAAGAACTGCTGGCTCGCATTGAGGCGGTACTGCGCCGTTTCGACAAGGGCGCAGCCGAACCCAATGCCCGACGGCTGGTCTTTGACAAACTCACCATTGATATGGATGCCTTTGAACTGACCGTGGACGGCAAAAAGGTAGACACCCCGCCGAAAGAAATGGAACTGCTGTTCTATCTGGCCTCCTCCCCCAACCGGGTATACACCCGGAATCAACTGCTGGACGAGGTATGGGGCTTTGACTATTTCGGCGACTCCCGGACGGTGGATGTCCATGTGAAGCGTCTGCGGGAGAAACTGGAAGGGGTTTCCGACAAATGGAGCGTGAAAACCGTCTGGGGCGTTGGGTATAAATTTGAAGTGCAATAAGCACTTCAAATTTAACGAAATCCACCTGGCGGGTGGGTGAAATCATCTTCGCTGATGAAATCCTCCCTACGGTCGGATGAAATCGCTGAGGCGGTGGGTGGATTTCATTTCACCTGCGAAGCAGATTTCATCGGCTATAGCCGATTTCATCCTTGCATTCGCAAGGATTTCATTAAAATAATTCTTAACTCACATTAAGATATAACTTTACTGTTCTGTAAATAAACTACCACAAAAACTACCGCACTACTGACATAAAAAATTTTTCGTGGGGGTAAATGCGGCTAAATACGGTAGCATAGTGAAGAAAATAAGGTTAAATGAGGTTAAACGATGCTAATGATGTATGTTAATGTTCGCAGTTTGCGTTATAAGTTCGAGGTGCTGTAATCGTGAAAACAACTTTTGGCCGTACATTTTTTGCAGTGGCGTTCCTTCTGCTGGCGGTTTTGCTGCTGGTAGGCGCATCGTTTCAGATGCTGGTGCGGAATCTCCTTGTCCGCCAAACTGAAAACAAATTGCAGGAAGACTGCGCCACCATCGCCGATCTGGCCGCCTCCTATTACACAGACGGTACGGTCTCCCGGGAGAACTTCTTTATCACCCTGTCCGTCTCCACCCGTATGGGCGATGCAGACGCGGTGATCTGTGACAGTCGGGGACGGCTGGTGCTGTGTTCCGACTCCCCTTTAGGCTGCGCCCATCAGGGTATGGTGGTGGCAGATGCCTATCGCCAGCGCGTCTTTGCCGAGGGTCTGGTTTGCACCACCGGCCAGGTGCAAGGTCTGTATGACGACACCCGGTATGTGGTGGGTATGCCCATTACCGACCGATTTACCCGGATGCCGGTGGGATTGGTGATTGTCTCCACCCCCACCTCTCAGGCGATGGCATTGCTGGACAAATTGGCAGATACCTATCTTCTGATCTCCCTGCTGGTGGTGGCGCTGGCAGTGGTGCTGATCACCCTGATGGCCAAAAAGCACAGTTCCCCTCTCCAGGATATGGCCAAAGCCGCCAGCGATTTCGGTCACGGCCGGCTGGATGCCCGGGTGTCCGTAGATGTGGGAAGTCCCCGGGAGGTACAGGAACTGGCGTTGGCATTTAACAATATGGCTGACTCTTTGGAGAAAAGCGAGTACCGGCGGCAGGAATTTGTGGCCAATGTATCCCACGAACTGAAAACCCCTATGACCACCATCTCCGGCTATGTGGACGGTATGCTGGACGGCACCATTCCCCCGGAGCGGCAGCAGCATTATATGGAATTGGTATCCAATGAAACCAAGCGGCTCAGCCGACTGGTGAAGAGTATGCTGGACATCTCCCGGATGCAGGATCAGGAACGCATCCCCCCGGAGAGCCTGACCCGGTTTGATGTAGGTGAATGTGTGGGACAGACCTTACTGTCCTTTGAGCAGAAAATCGTTGCCAAGGATCTGAATGTGGAAGTCTCCTTCCCGGAACATCCGGTATACACCCGGGCCAGTCAGGACGCCATCACCCAGGTAGTTTATAATCTGGTGGACAACGCCGTGAAATTCTGCCCTGCACAGGGTACGCTTTGGCTGGAGATCCGGGAAGACGACGGTAAGATCTTCGTCACTGTGGCCAACCAGGGCGAGGCCATTCCCCCGGAGGAACTGCCTCTGGTGTTTGACCGCTTCCATAAATTGGATAAAAGCCGCAACGGCGAGGGCTGGGGGTTGGGACTTTACATTGTAAAAAATCTCATTTGCCGTCACGGAGAGGATATTTCCGTGGCAAGTCAGAACGGCAAGACAGCCTTTACCTTCACCCTGCCGCTGGTGAATTAGGAATGTAGAATGTAGAATGCTGAATGCATAATTGTGGTATTGGCTTCGCCAATGATTGAAATCGTTGCCAAAGGCAACACCTTCATTCTGCATTATGCATTATGCATTTTGCATTCTCCATTATCCATTATCCATTCTCCATTAAAAAATCGAGGTTTATCTATGGACGAACAGTATTTTGAATACCGCACCGGGGAGACCCATCCCCGTAAAAACAGCCGGGGGCTCATCGCCTTTCTGCTGATTTGCGTCATTTTTCTCTGCGGCGTGGTCAGTGTGCTGGGCCTTTTGAATATTCACCTGCTGGCCCAACTGCAACGCTCCGGAGAGTCACCTCTTTCCTTCGGAGAGGGAAATCTGTCCCTGACTGCACCGGAGGGAGATTCCCTGACCGTGGCCGGCATCACGGTGCAGGAACTGTCCGACCTCCATCAGCAAGTCTATGATCTTCCGGCTGGCCTGTATGTGGTGAATGCCCCGGAGGGAATCCCGGTAGAGCCGGGAGATGTGCTGACGACTTTTGATGGCACTGCCGTGACCTCCCTGGAAGCACTAAACGCCTTATTGACCCAGACAAAAACCGGTGATCGGGTATGGTTCGTTTTCTCACGGCAAGGAAATACCTTTAGTTATACCATTCCATTGGGAGACTAGGAGGCACTATGGAACAACATTTTTCTCAGAAATTTACCATATCCTATCTGCATACCGACCGCTTCGGCAGAGCCACCCCCACAGCCTTGCTGTATTTTATGCAGGAGGCTTCCGGGTCCCATTGTGCATTGCTGGAAGTGGACCGGGAACACATTTCCCCAAAACATCTGTTTTGGGCGGTGACCCGCAGCAAGGTGCAAGTCACCCGTCTGCCCCGTTTGCACGAGACCATCACCGTAGAGACCTGGCCAATGCCCACCACCCGGGTGGCCTATCCCCGCAGCGTGGTGGCCTATGACCCAGAGGGCAACGAACTGTTCCGCTCTGTCAGCCTGTGGGTGCTGATGGACGACCGGACCAGAACCCTGGTACTGCCGGGAAAAAGCGGTGTCACGGTAAATGGCCAACTGAACGGCACGGAACTGGCCGTCCCTCACGGTATTGCTGCCCTGCCGGCGGAAGGCATCTCCCAACGCACTGTGGGCTACTCTTGCCTGGATCAAAACGGCCATATGAACAACACCCGGTATATGGACTGGGTGTGTGATTTGCTCCCCAGCGAATTCCACCGGCAGCACCAACTGAAGGACCTGACGGTGTGTTACCTGAACGAAGCCCTGGAAAATGACACCGTAGACCTGCAATACAGCCTGTCCGACGGCCCCACCCTCACTGTAGACGCCCAAAGAGCGGGGCAGAGAATCTTCTCCACCCAGGCGGTTTTCGAGCAAATTCTGTAAACCCGTCATTTTTCCCCAGATTTTGCGGAAAAGTTCTATAATCCACCGCATCCCCCTGTGAATTTCCAATTTGCAGGGGGTTTTCCCATATTATCCTGTGGAGAAAACTGTGGACAGTGGGGATAACTCACTTAACATAACGCTTGTAAAATCCTGTCGAATATCAGTTATGTAAACCACAAATTCCGTTGCCTGTGTGTGAAAATTTGTAATCATTCCGTAACCGGTGGTGAAATGAAATTTTCTTTTGCAAAATCAGGAAAAAAGTTGTTTACATTCTCTTTTTTATATGTTATGATGTATGTGGTGGAGATTGGATTTTAACAAAAACTCTCCCCCAAAAATCCATACATTCGCGGCGCTGCCGCATACCAATTCAGGAGGAAAACACTATGAAAATCGACCTTACCAAGTATGGCATTACCGGTACTACCGAGATTGTCTACAACCCCACCTACGAGCAGTTGTTCGAGGCCGAGATGGCCCCCACTCTGGAAGGCTTTGACAAAGGCCAACTCACCGAACTGGGCGCTGTCAATGTGATGACCGGCATCTACACCGGCCGTTCCCCCAAAGACAAGTTCATCGTAATGGACGAAACTTCCAAGGACACCGTGTGGTGGACCTCCAAGGAGTTCGGCAACGACAACAAACCCGCTTCCGTAGAAGCATGGAATGCTTGTAAGGAACTGGCTCTGAAGCAACTGTCCAATAAGAAACTGTATGTGATGGACCTGTTCTGCGGCACCAACCCCGACTCCCGTATGGCTATCCGCTTTATCATGGAAGTGGCCTGGCAGGCACACTTCGTAAAGAATATGTTCATCACCCCCACTGAGGAGGAGCTGAAGACCTTCGAG
>JAFXBH010000029.1 GCA_017521875.1 Oscillospiraceae bacterium | reverse complement strand
TAAACAGTGATAACGACGGGAATCTTGTAGCCTTCCATAGCCTGGGTACGGGCATTGAATTCCTTAATAAAAGCAGCAATGTTAACGCCGTGCTGACCCAGAGCGGGACCAACAGGGGGGGATGCGGTAGCCTTAGCGGCGTTGATTTGAAGTTTGATAATGCCAGTGACTTTCTGTGCCATAATAAGCACCTCCTGAATAAAATGTGGTAATATGCGATATTTCGCATTTCTTGCGGGGCGTTTGCCCCTCCCACGTTCCAACCGGTAATCCGGTTCGATGCGTTATTGGGATATTAATTCCACCTGATCGAGTTCGAAATCGACAGGGGTTTCGCGGCCAAACATGGAAACGATCACGCTGACCGAGTTGTTATCGACCTCAATGCTTTCCACAACGCCTGTGAAGGAACTCAAGGGGCCGTCCAGAATCCGCACAGTATCGCCAACTGCATAGTTGACAACAATCTCGCGTTTTTCCACGCCCATATCGTAAACTTCCTGCTCAGACAGGGGGAAGGGGTCACTTCCGGATGCGCCCACAAAGCCGGCAACACCGCGCACATTACGAATTACATGCCAGGTGTCATCGGAGTAAACCATCTTAACGAATACATAACCGGGATACAACTTGCGATCGTAGGTCTTGCTGACACCGGAATCTGTGATTTCGGTAACGGTTTCCATAGGGATGGAAACAGCAACGATCTGTTCCTGCAGTTGACGGCTCTGCACTGTCTTTTCAATGGTAGCCTTTACAGTGTTCTCATAGCCGGAATAGGTATGGACAACATACCATTTTGCAGCCTCTGCCATAGCGCTTCTCCTTAGTGGAATGCCTTAATCAAGGCATCAATGCCATAGCGGGCAACAAAGTCAAACACCCAAATAAACACGCCGACAACCAGCACGCATACAATAACAATTAAGGTGTTTTTCAAGACTTGCTTCGGGGTGGACCACACGACTTTTTTCAGTTCGCTGCGAAGCTCACGGAAGTATCTGCAAATGGCGCCCCAGGCTCTTTTGAACCAATTTTCCTTTTTAACTTCTGCCATTTCGTGATCTCCTTACTTAGTCTCGTTGTGAACAGTGTGCTTTCTGCAGAATCTGCAGTACTTCTTCATTTCGAGACGGTCGGGGTCATTCTTCTTGTTTTTCATAGTGTTGTAGTTTCTTTGCTTGCACTCGGAGCATCTCAAAGTGACTTTAACGCGCATAACGGCACCTCCTTAAAAATTGCCTCCCTGTATCACCCCGGCTAGAAAGATTTAGTAGGCGGCCAACTACAAATTGCCACCCCGGGGCTGAAAAAATGGGCGCAACAAATAAACCCTTTTTTCACAGGTAGATACATTCTAACACGGGGGAATGGTTAAGTCAACAATTTTTTTCTTTATTTTTTGGATATTTTGCTATATAATGGGTGAAAATCCAAAAGTAAGGAGTCGGAGTAACATGAAACGGATTATGGGCGTGGATTACGGTGATGCCAGAACAGGAATTGCGATTTCAGACCTGCTTTGCAGCATTGTAGGAACGACCACAGTGATTCACAGCAGAAACATAGAAAAAACCATAGCGCAGATCTGCGCTATGGCCAAAGAGTCCGATGTGGGTGAGATTGTAGTTGGTCTGCCTAAAAATATGGATGGCACTGAGGGCGCAAGAGCAGAACTCTGCCGGGAATTTGCAACAAAACTGGAATTAGAGACCAATCTGCCTGTGAAATTGTGGGATGAGCGGAGAACAACTGTGGAGGCTCACAATATTCTCTCGGCGCACAATTACCACGGCAAAAAGCGAAAAGATACGGTAGATGCCGTGGCCGCCTCATTAATCCTGGAGGGCTATTTGGCTTTTCGGGGACGGTAAAATAGTTCCCGCAACCCGGTCAAGATTAAAAGTCCACCGAATATTCTTTTGATAATATCTGTGTTGAACTGCCTTCCCATAAAGGAAAAAATGGCGGCAGCAGCGCAGCCGCAAAGGATTGCCGGGAGGATTTTTCGAAAAGGCAGATTGCCGTGCTTACAGTGAAAAATTGTGGCCATTAACGCGGAGGGAAGAAAGAACATCAAATTAATGAAACGGGCATCGGCATATGTCACACCGGCTACTGCGGTGAGCCAAAGCATCAGAAGGCTGCCGCCGCCCACTCCCAAACCGGCCAAAAATCCCAGTATCACTGCAACGGGAAATGCCAGATAAACTACCATATATATCGGATTCCTCCCCAGATGATCAAGATGCCTAAAATGCGGTGCAGCCATAGTGTAGGAATCCGTTTTCCCCAAAGACCGGCTGCCGCACCCCCGAAGGCGCCTCCCAGCAAATAGGGGAGCAGTCCGGTGAACCCAATAGATGGCGCAGAAGAAAAGAATAGTGAAACTACGCAAATGGGCGCAATGATAGCGATGGAGGAGGAAAACCGCTGATGTTCTTCCAGCCCGGTTTTGGGCCCCAACATAGGCACCAGTACCATGCCGCCCCCTGCACCAAACAAACCGTTTACTGCGCCGGCCAGGCTGCCGGCAATAGATAACCGAAGTTTAGACATAAAATCACCTCTTGAGGAAAGGATTTCCCCAGGAGGTGATTTTTATGCAATAAACCGTGCGTTGTATCTGCAACGCACGGTTTGTTTGATTACATATAGGCAATGATACCGTCCAGATTCAGACGCTTGGTGTTTTCTGCAGTAATGGTGGCAGCCTCCACAATACCGTTGTACCACTTTTCGGAGTCTGCAGCACGCAGATCTTCGGTGATCATGTAGTCACGGTAGTTGATGTCGCTGTCCTTGGAGTAGTACATCACATGGTAGCCGTAATCGCTGACGATCACACCGGTGTCACCGGGCTTACGCTCGGGATCAATGGACCATGCCAGGAAGGAGGGAACATAAGGAGAAGCGGGGTGGATGTCCTCGAACAGACCGCCATCCTCGGCAGAAGTATCATCGGAGTGCTTCTTTACCAACTCAATGAAACTCTCTTCGTTGGGGTTGGTACCGTCTTTCCACTGCTTCAGATATTTCTCGGCCTCTTCTTTAGCCTTAGCCTTTTCAGCCTCAGTGTATTCCTTGACACCGCTGGAGTTGGTCTTGCCGCCCTCAAACTTCACCAGCAGATGGCGAACATTTGCCAAGGGGCGGGTGTTTTCGTTGCGGCCAGAGAACACGACAACATAATAGCCATTGATTGTTTTTACTTCCTTGCCGTCGGCATCTTTGGAGGTAGTTTCGTTGACAATGGTAGTAATATCACCGTCTTTACGCTCGTCGTCAGACAACCAGTCCTGCAACATACTAGGAATGTTGGTGTACAGTTCGTCTGTGCTCTTGGTAGAAGCAGCGTTCTTGTTATTCTTGTTGATATCCAAAGCAGCAATTGCTTTGTCCAGTTCGACAACATCTTTGGATTCTGCCAACTTCTTAGCGGTTTCTTCGGCGGCCTTTACAGCGGCATCCTTTTCGGCCTGTGTGTAAGTCTTAGTGCCGTTTTCATCAGTTGTACCGCCGGTCAGGAAGGAACTGCTACTCAGATAGTAACTTGCGTAACTGAAGGATGTGTAGTTCAGAGGGTTCTTCTTGAGGTGATCTGCAATGATTTCCTCGCTATATTCCAAAGAATCCACATACTTGTTATAGTAAGCAGTTGCGATATAGGAAATCTTAGAGTACTCTGCGTAAGACTCTGCAGTAGAGCCGTAGCCGTACATAGCAACCAGGTACTTGTTAGCGTTCTTGTAGCCATACAGGGTAGCGTACATTTTTAATTGTTCCGCAGTGTTGTTCAGACTTTTTTCCTCTTCTTCGGTCAGAGTAAAGCCCTCGGCCATAGCCTTGTCATACAGGGCATAGTCACTCTTTGCCTGATCCAGAGCACTTTGCAGGAAACGCTGTGCCCAGGTTTCACCGGTGGTCTTATCAGCAACTTGCTCGTCTAAAGGCAAGTTGATATCCAGACCCATCATTTTAACATAAGTAGCGACATTTTCACCATAAGCCTGAGACCACTCGTTATACAGACCTTTCACATCGTCGGTAAAGTAGTAGTTCATCTGTACACTGTTCAACTTGTGGTTACCGGTGATAGCGGCAATGGTGTTCTTGTCAATAATGCCGGAATTGTTCACGGCTCTGACACCCAAAATACCGGCTGCAGCAATTACAACTGCAAGCATAAGGGCGATAAAAGCAAGGGACTGATTTCTCAGTTTCTTCGCCTCGGATTGGGCCTTCTTTTGCTTCTCAGTCATTTGGGAAGCGGCCAGTTCCTTGCGGATTCTTTTCTTGTCTGATGCGCTCATGTAATCATATCCTCTCATATACGGTGGTAATACTATGCGCTGGTGCAGCACATAAGTTCTGTCATTATAACCGATTTGTTGTCGGGTTGCAAGAAAAATATTTTACTTTGGCAGAGTGATTAAAAAATATACTGAATTTTTAGAACATTTCCATAAAAAACATGGGGAGCAAACGCTCCCCATGCCACACCCCGCTTTGGCCGTACGCATCCGATTATGACCTGCACCAATCGGCAGGTGGGTTGCCGCTCCCGGTTTTAGCTGCTCCCAACGTCCACCGTATGTCAAAGCATAGGCGGGAGGTCTGCAATCCAACGGGGAAGTCTAACATCCCTATAAATAAATGTGGGTCCAAAAGGACGACATTACGCACCAAGCAGGGGGTGGGATTATTCTTCTTCGTCTTCCTCTTCGTAGAGTTGCTCCATAATCAGGTTGTATACGGTTTCCAGTTCCGATTCATCTTCAATGGCGCAGAGGATAGGATCGTCCTCATCCTCTTCCACGGATTTCAGAATGCTGACTTCCATATCTGTTGTTTCTTCACCGGTGGCAAGGGTAACTGCCAGATAGGTTGCACCGTTATATTCCAAAGAGGTGAGGACCTCTAATTCAAATTCTGTGCCGTCCTCGTCTACGATGGTAATAAAATCAGAGCCGTAATCATTTGCCATAGGGAATACCTCCAAATGTTTTTGTAGGTACATTCTAACCTGTAGCCGGCGGAAAATCAAGTCCAAACCGGTCGTCAGTATCAGTATATCCCTGGCATTTGTTTTTATGATAACGGAAATTTTGTAATAACTGGGTATACTATATGAAATTAAGAGATTATTCATAAAATAGGTCTTTCGTTTTTTGGTAATCTATGTTATAATGATATGAATCATAGTATACTCCCATACTATGGTCATTTGAGAATCAACCATGCAGGCAGTTTGCTGTGACGATGGAGGTTATAGAATGGACGAGCAAAAAAATAATTTACCCAGACAGGATTGGCATCCCCATTGGAGTCTGGATACCGCCCAGCGGATATGGTCCGTGGTTTGGTCTGTGCTGAAAGTTTTGTTTGGCGCATTTATTACAGTGCTGCTGATTGGCATTGTATGCGGCTTTGTATTTGCAGGCGTTTTAGGTGACTATCTGCAGCAGGATATCCTGCCGATGGCAGATATGGAAATTGAAGATGTGGAGATGGATAAAAACTCCGTACTGTACTACGTGGATGAAAACGGAGATATTCAGGTTTTGCAGCAGGTATTTGCAGCAACCAGCAGTAAATGGGCGGACTTGGAAGATATTCCTGAGGATCTCGTCCATGCTGCCATTGCTATTGAGGATAAGCGTTTTTACACCCATCAGGGTGTGGACTGGGTTACTACCGTCAAGGCTTGTGCCAGAATGTTCTTTGGTGACGACTCTGTGGGTGGTTCCAGTATTACCCAGCAGTTGATCAAGAATCTACTGTTGTTTGAAGACGATACTGCCGACGATGTTACCGTGCAGCGAAAAGTGCTGGAGATCTTCCGGGCTTTACAACTGGAAAAACGATACCACAAAGATACCATTATGGAGATGTATCTGAATTGTATCTACCTGGGTCAGGGCTGCCGGGGCGTTCGCAGCGCAGCGGAGACCTATTTTGGCAAGGAATTGGAATTGCTCACGACTGCGGAATGTGCCAGTTTGATCAGCATCACCAATTCTCCCACCTATTACGACCCCTATCAGAACTTTGAAAACAACAAAAAGCGGAAAGAGGATGTCCTGTGGTCTATGTGGCAGCAGGGTTGGTTAGAGGAAGAGGAGTACCAAGCAGCCATTGCCCAGGAACTGGTGCTGAAAGCCGGCGTAGATCAGGAAGACCGTCTGGCCACTTGTGACAATGAATCCTGCGGTTATCGCGGTTTGGTCAGCACCTATAAAAAGGAAGGCAACAGTTATTCCTGCCCTCAGTGTAATACAGTTACGCTGGTGCAGAAGGACAATTCCAAATCCGTGTATTCTTACTATTCCGATACCGTTTTGGAAGATGTGGCAAGGGCTATGGCCAAGAAGGGCGGTTTCCAATGGAATGAAGCCACCCGTGCAATGATGATGCAGCAAATCCAAAAGGGTGGATATAGCATCTATACCACCTTTGACAAAAAGGCGCAGGATGCAGCAGACAAAATCTATACCAACCTGAACGAAATTCCCGATACCCGTGGTGGCCAGCAGTTGCAGTCTGCTATGGTGATTATCGACATTCGCTCCGGTGATATTGTTGCTATGGCTGGCGGCGTAGGTGAGAAAACCGAGCACGACGCGTGGAACCGGGCAACCGACTCCAAACGCCAGTCCGGTTCTTCCATTAAGCCGCTGACGGTGTATGCGCCTGCCTTTGAATCCGGCGCCATTACCCCGGCAACGGTGATTAGAGATCTGCCTTTGAGTTACAGTGAATCCGGTCCCTACCCCTTGAATGATACCAGAACTTACTCCTATGCCCGCACGATCTATCGGGCCGTGGTTCGTTCTGTAAATGCTGCAGCGGCCAACACCTTGCAGCGTTCCGGCGAGCGATACGCCTTCAATTTTGCCAAGAATAAGTTCCGCCTGAATACGCTGGTGGAAACCTATGAAGATGCTGACGGTATGATCCATAGCGATATTGGTATTGGACCTTTGGCTATGGGCGCGCAGACCATCGGTGTGACAGTTCGGGATATGGCCAGCGCATTTGCTACGTTTGCCAACGAAGGTGAATACCGCCAGGGAAGAACATTCCTGAAGGTGTACGACAGTAAGGGTAACCTGATTCTGGAGAATCCCCAGGAAAAAGAGCAGATCCTCAGCAAGAAAACTGTGGATTATATGAACTACTGCCTGACTGCCGCTACCAATGAAGGTACCGGTACGGAGGCAAACCTCTTAAATGCCTACGGCGTGACCACCGCAGGTAAGACCGGTACTTCCGGTGATAACAAGGACCGCTGGTACTGTGGCTACACCGGCTATTATGCGGCTGCTGTGTGGTGCGGCTTTGATGACCCGGAAGTGATCACCTGTATCAATGTGAATAACCCTGCAGCCTACCTGTTCCGCAAGGTAATGGGTCCTTTGCATAGCGGCAAAGCAGATATTCGCCTGTACAGTAACAAAATGCAGCCGGTCAACATTTGCCTCAGTTCCGGCAAAATCGCGACAGATGCCTGCCTCAACGATGTTCGTTTGGCATCCCCCTTGCAGCCCAATGATTTTATCGTAACCAGCCAGGCTATGGTATATCCGGAAGATATGCCCACCCAAACCTGCGATAAGCATATTATGGTGGATTACTGCTCGGGTGGCGGTGTGGCAACGCAGGCTTGCCGTGATGCCGGTGCGACTTTGAAAAAGAAGGGTCTTGTAAAGATGACCCAGGGAGACATTGACCTGATTGTAAAGGCAGCCCCCTATAGCCTGTTGCGGGACTACCTGCGGAATGACTATGTATACTATTTAAATTCCGACGGTACTGACGGCTGGTTCCGGGGCATTCGCAATAATTTACAGCAGAGCATGAAAGCGCCCTATATGGTATGTCCCACCCATAACCATTAAATTTGGCTTGTATATCAGAAGGAGAAACAGATGATTTGGATTTCCGACGGTTGGAAAGAGTATGAGGTGCTGGACACCTCTGCCGGTGAACGGCTGGAGCGCTGGGGAAAGTATATTCTGGTCCGTCCGGACCCCCAGATAATCTGGGATACTCCCCACAGCGACCCTGCGTGGAAACGCTATGATGCCCGCTATGTCCGTTCTTCCACAGGCGGCGGTCATTGGACAGACCACCATCTGCCGGAACGCTGGCAAGTCCGCTATAAGGACTATCTCACATTCAATGTGAAACCTATGAATTTTAAGCATACGGGCGTGTTCCCTGAGCAGGCAGCCAACTGGGATTTTATCCGGGAGAAGGTTGCATCTGCCGGCCGTCCCACCAGAGTGCTGAACCTGTTTGCCTACTCCGGCGGCGCCACATTGGCGGCGGCTGCCGGTGGGGCGGAGGTGTTCCATGTGGACGCTTCCAAAGGTATGGTAGCCTGGGCAAAGGAAAATGCCGTGGCTTCCGGCTTGGCTGACCGTCCTATCCATTGGATCGTGGACGACTGCGCCAAGTTTATCCAACGGGAGATCCGTCGTGGTCGTCGATATGACGGTATCATCATGGATCCTCCCAGTTACGGCAGAGGACCCAGCGGTGAGATTTGGAAAATGGAAACCAGTTTCTATCCCTTCCTGCTGGAGGTGGGTAAACTGCTGACGGATAATCCGTTGTTTGTGATTATCAATTCGTATACCACCGGCCTTGCGCCCTCGGCGGTAGGCTATGCCTCCGATGTGGTATTCGGCGGGACCCACGGCGGCAGTACTGCAGTGGGAGAACTGGGTCTTCCGGTAAAGTCTACCGGTTTGACGCTGCCCTGCGGCGCAACAGGCCGTTGGACACCTTGATTGGGAGGTAGTGTTTTGGACACTGCAATTTCAGTAGAACATTTATCCTATACTTATCCGGGCGTGGATGACACGCCCGGCGTTGCCGTGTTTCTGGATTTGAACCTGACTGTGGAAGCAGGTAGTTTTGTTGCCGTTTTAGGCAGTAATGGCTGCGGAAAGTCCACTTTGGCCAAACATTTCAACAGCATTTTGCTGCCCTGCGGCGGCAAGGTGTATGTCAGCGGTATGGATACCTCTGATCCTGACCAACTGATTGCCATTCGCAGAGCAGTGGGCATGGTGTTCCAGAATCCGGATAACCAGATTGTTGCCAATGTAGTGGAAGAGGATGTGGCATTCGGCCCGGAAAATTTAGGCATTGCTGCCCCGGCCATTCGTCAGCGGGTGGATAACGCCCTGAAGCAGGTGGATATGTATCATTACCGCAACCATGCGCCCCATCTTCTCTCCGGCGGACAGAAGCAGCGGGTGGCCATTGCCGGTGTGATTGCAATGGAACCCAAATGCATCGTACTGGACGAGCCTACCGCTATGCTGGATCCCAAAGGCCGCCGGGAGGTTATGGAGACGATTCTTCGCCTGAACCGGGAAAAGGGAATCACAGTGGTGCTGATCACCCACCATATGAATGAGGCTGCCCAGGCAGATCGGGTGGTGGTGCTGCATAAAGGTGATGTGGCCTTGGACGGCACACCCCAAAGTGTTTTCTCTCAGGTTGAAAAACTCCACCAAATGGGATTGGCATCTGTGGAGACCGTGGAATTGTGCCACAGTTTGAAAAAACACGGTTTTGACCTTCCCTTAGATCGGTTAAATACAGAAGATTGTGCGCAGGCACTTTATGAGGTACTAAAGGCCTGACCCACAGGAGGTTAGAAAATTGACACCTATCTTGCAGGTTAATAACCTACAACATATTTATAGCGTAGGTACGCCCTTTGAGCATGTTGCTCTGAAGGACGTGTCTTTCTGCGTCCATCGGGGAGAATTCATCGGTGTGATCGGACATACCGGCTCCGGAAAATCCACCTTGATGCAGCACTTAAACGGCTTGCTGAAGCCGACCGCCGGCGAAATCTTGCTGGACGGCAAGGATATTTGGTCGGACAAAAAGTTCACGCGGCAGTGCCGCTTCCGGGTAGGACTGGTATTTCAGTATCCGGAATACCAGTTGTTCGAAGAGACAGTCTATAAAGATATCGCCTTCGGCCCTGTGAATATGGGACTGAAACCGGAGGAAGTGGACCGCCGCGTACGGGAAGCAGCCGCATTTGTCAACATCCGGGAGGATCAGTTGCAGATGTCTCCCTTTGATCTGTCCGGCGGACAGAAGCGTCGGGTAGCCATTGCCGGTGTGATTGCAATGGAACCGGAGATCCTGATTTTGGACGAGCCTACTGCTGGTCTTGACCCGGAGGGTAGGGAAGAGATCCTCTCCAATATCCAGAACTACCGGCAGGCGAAAAATGCCACCATTATGATGGTGAGCCACTCAATGGGCGATGTTGCCAGACTGGCAGAGCGACTGCTGGTGATGAACGAGGCTACACTGGCTATGGATGGCACACCTGCAGAGGTATTTGATCATGCCCAGGAACTGCTGGATATGGGTTTGGATATCCCGGAATTGACACACCTGTTTTTGCGCCTGCAGAATATGGGTATTCCTGTCAATCAGGTATATACCGAAGAGCAGGCAGTGGCAGAACTGCGCCGCATCAGGGAGGGGAATGCCTATGCTTAAGGATATTACTTTGGGTCAGTATTTCCCGGGAAATTCTGTGATTCACCGTCTGGACCCCCGTACCAAGTTGGTTGCCCTGATTGTATATATTGTGATCTTGTTTACTGCGGGAAATTGGATCTCCTACGGGTGTGTATTTCTGTTTCTATCCACCTGTATTGCTGTGTCCCGCATTCCTGTGAAGGCATTTGTCCGTGGTATGAAACCCTTGGTACTGATCTTGATATTTACCGGTATACTGAACCTCTTTTTTACTACCGGTGAGACAGTTTTGGTTGCATTTTGGCGAATTACCATTACCTTGGAGGGTGTGGAAAGAGCCATCTTTATGATGAGTCGGATTTTGATGCTGATCTCCGCTACATTCCTGTTGACTTATACCACTTCGCCTGTCAGTTTGACCGATGGTATGGAGTCTCTCCTGAACCCATTGAAGAAGATCCGCCTGCCGGTTCACGAACTGTCTATGATGATGTGCATTGCCCTGCGGTTTATCCCTACGCTGATTGAAGAGACTGACAAAATCATCTCTGCTCAAAAGGCCAGAGGCGCGGATTTTGAAACCGGTAAACTGATGCAGCGGGTAAAGGCATTGGTTCCTGTTTTGGTGCCTCTGTTCATCGGTGCATTCCGCCGTGCGGACGAATTGGCCACAGCAATGGAGTGCCGCTGCTATCAAGGCGGTGACGGCCGTACCAAAATGAAAATGCTCCGGTTCAAGCGAAACGATATCTGGACATTTTTTGTAATGGCATCGCTGTTGGCGGGGATGATTGTGCTGGCGCAGTTTGGACTGTGAGGTAATTATGCGTAATATTGCTCTCTTTTTGACCTATGAGGGAACTGCCTACCACGGCTGGCAGATGCAAAAAAACCTGCCCACCGTGCAGCAGACCTTGGAAAAAGCCATTGAGATGATTGTAGGAACACCGGTTCATGTAACCGGTTGCGGCCGTACCGATGCCGGTGTCCATGCTAAGTGCTATGTGGCCAATTTCCGTACCGCATCTACCATTCCTTGCGACAGACTTCCTTATGCGCTGAATACCCATTTGCCGGCAGATATCGTAGTGACCAAGGCTTTTGAAGTAGGAGAAAACTTTAATGCCATCGGTTCTTGCGTTCGTAAAGAGTATACCTATACCATCTATAATTCCCGTGTCCGGGATCCTTTCTATGTGAACCGCGCCTGGTTTTACCCCAGTCACCTGGACGAAAATGTGATGCAAGCCGCGGCGAACCAATTTATAGGCACGCATGACTTCGCTGCTGTCCGCAGTGTAGGAACAGATGTTAAATCCACGGTCCGAACCGTATACTATTACAATGTGGAGCGTAAGGACAATATTATCGAACTGAAAGTCTGCGCCAACGGATTTTTATACAATATGGCCCGTGCGATGGCAGGCACTGTGGTCTATGCCGCTGAGGGGAAATTCCCTCCGGAGCAGATCGGTAAGATTCTGGAGAGCGGTAACCGCACCGCAGCCGGTCCTACCGTACCGCCCGGCGGTCTGTATATGACCCACCTGTGGTATGATGACGGCGTGGATCAAT
>JAFXBH010000314.1 GCA_017521875.1 Oscillospiraceae bacterium | reverse complement strand
TGGTAGGCATTTCTGTTGTATACACCGAACTGCTCACCCCGGACAACAAGCGCATCACCATACCCAACGGCTCTCTTACCAACTCCAGCATCAAGAACTATTCCACAGAATCCCTGCGCCGGGTAGACCTATCTTTTAGCGTTGCTTACAACAGCAACGACGAAAAAGTCAAGGATATTATCTGCTCCGCCATTGCCGCCCATCCCAAGGCTCTTCAGGATCCTGCGCCCTTTGTCCGTCTCTCCCAGCATGGCGACAGCGCTCTGATCTACACCGCCCGTATCTGGTGTGAAAACACTGACTACTGGACTGTTTATTTTGACATTATGGAGAATGTGAAGACTGCCTTCGATGAGAACGGCATCTCTATTCCCTTTCCCCAAATGGATGTGCATATCAAAAATCAATAATTATACATCTTCCAAGGAGAATTGTTATGAGTGATACAACCGGCTTTAATGAACTGATGCAGAAATATGTCAACA
The DNA here is from genome assembly GCA_017521875.1 of Oscillospiraceae bacterium. Taxonomy (GTDB): domain Bacteria; phylum Bacillota; class Clostridia; order Oscillospirales; family Oscillospiraceae; genus Faecousia. The sequence goes on along the minus strand of JAFXBH010000314.1, from coordinate 6,675 downwards.
CCGATTATGAAGTTCTTGTAGATCTGGCAAAGGAGGCCGTCAAGCGGTTGACACCCCCATGCCAAAAGGTAGATCCTGAACACAACGGCTACTATATGCTGGCATCCATCATCCTCTCAGCAGTCGGCGCGGACGGCGTTCTTTCTGCTTTAGAAAAGAAAATGCTGAAAGAAGTAATGAATATAAATGATGAAGAAGTTTCCAAACTGATTAAGATGTACGATAGTAAAATGCCGGATCTTGTAGATCATTTTGCCGACAATATGGGTGAGGACATTAAGGCCGATACCATTATGCTGGTTACCACCCTTGCTGCGGTGGATGAAAAAATCGCCAAGGAAGAAACAGCGTTTATCCGGAAGTTATTTGAATAACAAAACCGTACATAAGTGGGTTTTTTAGGGAAAGAGGTGCGGGATTTGCACGCGAAACAGCATTCCCTCACCGAGGGGTCGATTTGGAAATCTATGCTGCTGTTTGCCTTGCCTGTGTTTCTGGGCAATATCTTTCAGCAGTTATACAACACCTTTGATGCCTGGTGTGTAGGCAATTACATAGGCGATGACGCCTTGGCGGCAGTTAGTTCCTCCGGCAGTCTGATCTTTATGATGGTCAGTTTCTTCAACGGCCTGGCTATGGGTGCCGGTGTGATCATCGCCAAAACTTTCGGAGCCAAGCAATACGACTCTATGAGCAGGGCCATTCACACCGCCATTGGCTTCGGTTTGATCACCGGTGTGATTCTGACCCTGTCCGGCGTTGCGCTGACCCCTGTCATCCTGCGGTGGATGGGCACACCGGAGGAGGTGCTTCCCCAGTCTATCGACTATTTTCGTTACTACTTCCTGGGTGCCATTTTTATTGTTATGTACAATATTTTTGTGGGTATCCTCCACGCCGTGGGAGACAGTAAGCACCCTTTGTATTATCTGATTTTCTCTACATTTCTGAATATCGGACTGGATATGGTATTTGTGGCAGTGTTGGGTTTTGGCGTAGGCGCTGCCGCCATTGCCACTACGATCTCTCAGGGTTTCAGCGCCCTACTGTGCTTTTTACATCTACTGCGGGTGGATGCGCCCTACCGGATCAGTATCAAAAAGATTCGCTGTCACAAAGGCAGTCTCCTTGATATCATCCGCTACGGTGTTCCTTCCGGTATCCAGAACAGTGTCATCTCCATTGCCAATGTGGTAGTACAGGCCAACATTAACAGTTTCGGCAAGGCGGCTATGGCCGGCTGCGGCTCTTACTCCAAACTGGAAGGCTTCGCATTCCTGCCGGTCACCTGCTTTATGCAGGCGCTTTCCACATTTGTGGGGCAAAATCTGGGCGCAGGACATCATCAGCGAGTAAAAAAAGGCGTTGCCTTTGGTGTGATCTGCAGTTGTGTTACTGCAGAAGCAATCGGCATCCTTTCCTACCTGTTTGCGCCGCAACTGATTGGTCTTTTCAGTGAAACCGCGGAAGCCATTGACTTTGGCGTTCGGCATATGCGGACCATCTGTCTGTTCTATTTCCTGCTGTCGTTCTCCCACTGCATTGCCGGTGTGATGCGGGGCGCAGGCAAAGCCACCGTGCCTATGTTTATTATGCTGGCCTGTTGGTGTCTGATCCGGGTATCCTATATCACTGTGGCGGTGAAGATCGTCAACGAACTGACCACTGTTTCCTGGGCCTATCCCATCAGTTGGTCCCTGAGCAGCATCATTTTCCTGATTTACTTCCTGAAGGCCGACTGGATTCACAGTTTTGACCGTACCCAAGCCAAAGCATAAACTCCCCAATCCTCCCGGTGCTCCGGGAGGATTTCTGTTTCTGTCGGAATGTGTCAAAGCATACCCGACAGGCATAGGATAGCACACCGGGAATGCATTCCGGAAACCCAATTTAAGGAGTTAAATTATGGCTATTTTTTCTAACCAGGCAACTCTGACCTATAACGGCAATTCCACTAATTCCAACATCGCATACGGTGAAATTCTGGATGTGCTGGAAGTCACAAAAACTGCCGTAGAAGGTGCTTACACCCCCGGTGCGCTGGTAACCTATGTGGTGACGCTGCGGAACACCGGAAATGCCACATTGAACAATCTGACGGTGACCGATGATCTGGGCGGATATGATTTTAACGGTACGACTGTCTATCCTCTGACCTACGAGAGCAACTCTGTCATATTGTTTGTGGATGGCGTCCCCCAGGCAACACCTGCTGTTACCGCAGGGCCACCCCTGGTGGTCAGCGGCATCAGTATTCCCGGAAACAGCGATGCTGTTCTGGTATATCAGGCCCGGGTCAATAATTATGCCGACCCCACCACTGAAGGCGTTATCAACAATACGGTTACCGTCACCGGAGACGGTCTCAGCGCTCCTGCTACCGCAACCGAGACAGTAGATGCCGCAACCGCCCCGTTGCTGACCATTTCCAAATCCATCACCCCCACCCAGGTAGTGGATAATGACCGGGTAACCTACACCTTTGTGATTCAGAATTCCGGCAACGAGGCCGTTGTTGCTACCGATAATGCGGCGATTACTGACCTGTTTGACCCGATTCTCACCTCTTTGGCAGTCACCTTCGAGGGCACCGCCTGGACCCAGGGCGTTCAGTATAACTACAACGAAGCCACCGGTCTGTTTACCACAGTTCCCGGACAGATCGTTGTACCCGCCGCCACCTACACCCAAGATCCTGTTACCGGCGAATATACGGTAACACCCGGCATCGCCACATTGGTGGTCACCGGCACTATCTAAAGAAAATAAGGGGACTGCTTTGCAGTCCCCATCTTTCTGTGTGTACATTGAATTCTTTGGTTCGGTCAGGTCTTTTCCGTTTCTGTTTTAAAATGACAACCGCCCTGCCGTTTGGCAGGGCGGTATAATTGTTATTTTCCGTTTTCCTGGGCAAGGAAGGCGGCTTTTCCTGTTTCGTACAGGTTATTGCCTTCGCTGTCAATAATGACGATCACAGGGAAGTCTTCCACTTCCAGACGGCGGATCGCCTCTGCACCCAAATCTTCATAAGCAATGATTTCTGCTTTCTTGATGCATTTGCTCAGCAAAGCGCCGCAACCGCCAATCGCACCAAAGTAGATAGCGCCGTGTTCCTTCATAGCGGCGATTACTTCCGGACCGCGCTTGCCTTTGCCGATCATACCGGTCTGACCCTGGGCAATCAGCGCAGGGCTATAGGCATCCATACGGTAGGAAGTGGTCGGGCCGGCAGAACCGATGGCCTGGCCGGGCTTTGCGGGAGTCGGACCTACAAAGTAGATAATGCTGTCAGCAATATCCATAGGCAGTTCCTTACCTGCATCCAGAAGTTCGCAAAGACGCTTATGGGCAGCATCACGGGCAGTATAGATCACACCGGAGATCAGGCAACTGTCGCCTGCCCGAAGGGTTTTTACCTTTTCTCTGGTCAGAGGGGTTTGAATTTTGATTTCAGCCATATTACAGCACCTCCGTCTTATGTCTGGTCACATGGCAGTTGATATTAACCGCCACAGGAAGACCGGCAATGTGGGTAGGATAGGTCTCAATGTTCACTGCAAGTGCAGTTGTCTTGCCACCCAGACCCTGAGGGCCGATACCCAACTGGTTGATCTTCTCCAGCAGTTCCTTTTCCAGGTCAGCATAGAAGGGATTTTCATTGGACTCATCCACATTCCGCAGCAGGGCTTTTTTTGCCATATAGGCAGCCTTATCAAAAGTACCGCCGATGCCCACGCCTACCACAATGGGAGGACAGGGGTTCGGACCGGCTTCTTCCACGGCCTGCAGGACGAAACGCTTAACGCCTTCCACACCGTCAGAGGGACGGAGCATCTTGATTTGGCTCATATTTTCACTGCCGAAGCCCTTGGGCGCAACTGTGATCTCAATATTTTCACCGGGTACCAGTTCGGTATAGAGCATTGCTGGGGTATTGTCGCCGGTGTTGACACGGTCCAGCGGATCTCTCACCACGCTCTTGCGCAGGTAACCCTCGGCGTAACCCTGACGGACACCCTCGTTAACAGCATCTGTTAGATCGCCGTCAATATGTACATCCTGACCGATCTTCAGGAACACGCAGGCAGCGCCGGTATCCTGACACACAGGTACATTGGCATCGTCAGCGATTTGATAGTTTTCAATAATACGGGCCAAAATTTCCTTCGCCTGAGGCCAGGTTTCCTGATGATACATCTCATCCAGACGATCCTTGATATCCTTGCCCAGGTGGCAATTGGCCTCGATGCACAATTTGCGAACGGTATCGGTAATACTCTGCGCATTGATATTTCTCATTTTTTCCTCCTATCCGCATACCAGCGCCATTATTCCAATAATATTTTTTCATAGAAAAATGGACGGTGGCTACTAGATGATATCTGCATTGTATACTATTACGAAAAAGAATGCAATTCTTTTTTATAACAATTCCCTTGTCTCTCCATCTGTTGAAAAGGATACCCCCGGCCAGACCGAGGGTATGATTTCACTTTTTCGTCTCGGAAAGATATGCATTCAGGTAGTTCAATGTCTTCTTTTTATCTGCCGACCAAAGAGGCGCAATCAGGTCTTTCTTCGCGCCGTCACCGGTGATTCTATGCACTACCGTCTCAGAAGGCAGGACAGAAATACAGTCTTTGAGTATTTTTGCGTATTCCTCCAACGTGAGAGGTTTTACTTTTCCACTTTCATAGTCCGCCACAATGCGGGTGTTGCGAAGAATGTGCAGCAAGTGAAATTTCACGCCATCCGTGCCACAAGAAACTGCATATTTTGCGGTAGCCACAGCATCGTCATCAGGCAAGCCGATGATAATATGGGTAATTACCTCCAAGCCTGCTTCTTTCAGGCGGCGCACCGCATCGGCGTAAACAGCAGTTTTGTAACCTCGGTTGATATAGTCCGCTACCTGATCGTCGGCGGTCTGGAGTCCTAGTTCCACCGCAACCGGCTTGATTTTATTTAGTTTCTTCAACAGTTCTACGGTGCTGTCCGGCAGACAGTCGGGACGGGTGGCAATATTCAGACCCACAATGTCATCCGGGGCAATAGCCTGGAAAAACAATGTTTCCAATCGGTGGAGAGACCCGTAGGTATTGGTAAAAGACTGGAAATAGGCGATGTATTTGCCGTCTTTTATTTTTGCCGCAACCCTGCTTTTGGCCTGTTCCAACTGTTGTCGGATCTCCACGCCCCGTTCAGCAAATTCACCACCGCCCAGGGCAGAGCAAAAAATACATCCGCCGGTAGCAATACTGCCGTCCCGGTTGGGGCAGGTAAATCCTCCGTCCAGAGACAGTTTATACACCTTGCATCCGAATTTTTCCTTGTAATAATCATTGGCGGTTTTATACATTCCATCACCTGTTTTACTGATCTTGATTCGGTTTGCTTTTTAGTAAAACCACCACTGTGGTAACTGCCACTATAAAATCCGACAAGGCACCTACAATATTGAAAATTGCAATATTGAAAATCAAAAAGGAAATGCCGCTGATCAAAAAGGACAATTTCAGAAGCCGTTCTCTGTCCTGAAAACGAAAAATCGCAATCGTATACTGCAGATTACCGATCACGGGCAGCAATCCAATCAATCCACGATTATTGAAAATCACGCCAAGGGCTAGCCCGGCGATGGTTAGGCTCCACTCCAGAGCCTTACTTTTGATATTGCGAACAGCTGCAAAATTCCGAAGTATACTGACTGCATTTTGCACCGCTGCGCTATAGCCTTTCAGCACAATGGCGCTGGCAAAATAAATCGCTTGGGCAAGATTCTGCAGCAGGAGCATTCCCTTTGCCGTTTTTCTGGTGGAACTGGCTGCATTGGCACCCATGGCCGCCAGGGTGCATACATTTCCGATGATGATATTGCTATCCATAAATTACCGTCCCTTTATCTTCAGTTCCTTGCATTATAGCACAGCATAGACACGAAGGCAAATGGTATTCTATTTGCAGTGCGCTATGAAACACGCCCTCTGGTTGTGTCAACTTAGGACGCAGTGTTGTTTGTCGAAATGGCTCAAATTCTTTCGACATTGCTCAAATAATAGGAATTTACACCAAGTCTGCGACGTGGTATAATGAAATAAAGGGGTGATATTATGAAAACTTTAAAGGCATTAAAAATTACATCAATTTTGAATGGTATTTTTTGCTTTTTCTGTGTAGCATCAACCGTTTGTTTTGCAATTACTTGCTATTATGATTCCAATTTGTTTTTTAGCATTGGAAACACTCTGATCTACGGTTGGATGATTAACCCTATTGGCATAATATCTTTTGTTATCTGCCTTCCTATATTTCTAGCAGAAAGAAAAGAGCAAGAAGCTAGAAACACGATGGGAAGAAAATGGATTTGGGTATTCGTATGGCCCATAATTACCACTTTACTTTATCTTGTCTCCAGCATATTAACCGTAGCATTTACAGGCGGTGTATAAGTTATGAACAACATTCCCAAACGCAAACATATTCGCATAGAAGACTATGATTATTCCACACCCGGGGCATATTTCATTACGTTCTGCACCGCGAACAGAGAGAAAATCTTCTGGTCAGACCGTAGGGGCGAACTGTGTTCGCCCGCCAATGTACCGTTGTCGGATATTGGAATTATTGTAGATAACGAAATCAAAAAGTTAAATTCTGTGTATGATGCTGTTCGGG
>JAFXBH010000313.1 GCA_017521875.1 Oscillospiraceae bacterium | reverse complement strand
TGGTTGGGTGCTAAATTGGTTACCACTGCCACCTGTGCACTGCGACGCATATCCATCAGTTGGAAGGAACTGAGTTCCACCACTGCATAATCCGTAGGCTGCATTTGATCCACTACAGGCAGGAGCGGCGTGCCGATATTGCCGCCCAGCCATACGGTTTTGCCGGCAGCCCGCAACATCTCAGCAATCAAGGTAGTGGTGGTGGTTTTGCCGTCAGAGCCGGTGACTGCCAGCATCTTGCAAGGACACAGTTCAAAGAACACTTCCATCTCACTGGTGATTTCTGCCCCTGTATCACGCAGGCTGTTAAGTGCAGGGATATTGGGGTGCATACCCGGTGTGCGGAACACAACGTCTCCGGTTAGATTCTCCAGATAGGTCTCCCCTACCTGCAGTTTACAACCGGCTTTTTCCAAGACCAAGACCTCTTCGTCCAGTTTCTCATAGGGCGTCTTGTCACAACCTGTCACACTGCAGCCATATTGCAGCAGCAATCGCACCAAGGGTCTATTGCTGACACCAAGGCCCATCACAACGATATGCTTTCCCTGCAATGAGGTGAAATACTCTTTTAGTATGCTTGCCACGACGGTCCCTCCGTTCTTTGTGACTTCTTTGTATATAGTATAGCCGTTCTTTCGAAAATTTGCAACATATTTGACATTCCGGAAACTTTGGGGTACAATATTCCTGCGACCGGGTCGGACAGCCGCGGCTGCAAGTTGAAAAACTGCAGGTGAGGAAAGTCCGGGCTCCACAGGGCAAGGATAACGGGTAACGCCCGCCGGGGGTAACCCCAGGACAAGTGCAACAGAGATATACCGCTGCGACCTACCGATCTGTCGGCAAGGTGCAGCAAGGGTGAAAAGGTGGGGTAAGAGCCCACCCGGCCTATGGAGACATAGGTTTTACGATGTAAACTCTATCCGGAGCAACGCCGTGGAGGAACATACGGTTTGCCCGACCGTTCCAAGGAGGCGGCTTGATTCCGTGAGCAATTGCGGAACTAGATAGATGGCTGTCAAGACAGAACCCGGCTTACAGACCCGATCGCAACAAGAAACAAAGGCGGTGCTTATGCACCGCCTTCTCTTTTTCAGATCATTGCTCTGTGATCTCGGGAATTTTTACAAGACCTGCTGTGTCAGACACCGGCATAGAGAATGCGATTCCCTGCGCCTTTTTATCCATACCCATACGGGTATACATTGCGTTGAGCACTTTATCCCGGATATCCTTATCCACGACCATCATCAGAATTTCCTTCTCTGCGTGGACTGTGATGCCGAAAAAGGTTGCTTCCTTCTCCCGGGCCACGCCACGGGCATTGAGGATCGTACCGCCCCGGACGCCCTGCTCCCGGGCCACATCCATAGCCTCCTCCGCAAAGCCGGAATTTACGATCACAAAAATCACTTCATAATTATCCGTTTTCACAGAAAATCCTCCTCTCTTACAGGTTATTGCTTAAGAAACGGTATATATTTACACCGATCACGCTGGAGAGCGGGACGGCAAAACTGATGCCTTTCCCATTTCGGATGGTGGCGAATTTCTCTTCCAGACATTTCATAATATCGTCCACCATATCCTCCCGGACTACGCTGATGATCACGGCTTTATGAATATTCAATCCCAGCATATCCACCAGTTCGGAAGTTGCTGTTCCCTTTCCACCGGTAACCAACTGAAAATTGGCATCAAATTGACTCAGTACATCCAAATAAAATTCTGCTTTGGGACGGTCCACTACGGTAAATAACAGTTTCAGTTTCTTAATTGCCGATTCATTGACAGTATTTGCCATATCTGTACCTCCCTATATAAAGTTGATGATCTGCTGATCGTCTGCATCCAAAATTCGCTTCATAGCCCGCTTCTCTTGGATGTGGTTATGGATCACGGCCCGGAAGCCCAGCAACTGAATGGTGATCAGGGGAGCCATTGCCACCAGAGCCACCACGCCAAATGCGTCCCGGAGAACTGCGCTCTCACCCTGCACACCCATACAGACACCGATGGCAAAGGGCAGGATAAAGCCGGAGGTCATCGGACCGCTGGCCACACCGCCGGAGTCAAAGGCAATCGCAGTATACACCGGGGGCACAAACAGGGATAGTCCCAAGGAAATGAAGTAACCGGGAACAATGTAATAGGCCAAGGAGAAATCATAAACGATGCGGATCATCGACAGGGCAATCGCGCCGCCTACACCGATACACAGACCCACCAGCATAGACCGTTTGGTAATATAGCCGCTGGTAACTTCCTCTACCTGACTGTTCAGCACATGGATAGCAGGCTCAGCCAAAACCACCAACACACCCATAACAAGTCCTAATCCAATCACCAGATACTTGTTTATTCCGGCAAGGGACACACCCAATTTGTAACCGATGGGCATAAAACCAACATTGACACCGGTAAGGAACAGTACCAAACCCACATAGGTAAGAATAACACCCATCCCGATACGCACCAGTTGCCGCTTTGGCAGTTTCAAGACAAAAATCTGGCAAATCAGGAAAAATACCACAATCATACCCAGTGCCAGGCCTACCTCTTTACAGGTATGAACCGCTGTGTGCAAAAATGCGGCGGCAATATTATCACTGACACTGAAATCCGGCACAGAGTAACTGAACTCCGATGTGGAGAACACGCCCAGCAACAGCACTGCCAGGATCGGCCCAACGGAACATAGCGCCACCATACCAAAACTGTTTTCCTGAGAATGCCGGTCACCCAGCACACCGGAAATACCAACGCAAAGAGCCATAATAAAAGGCACTGTAATCGGGCCGGTAGTAACGCCGCCGGAATCAAATGCCATCGGCATCAGAGCCAAATTTTCATTGATAGCAAGCAACAGCGCCAAGGCAAACAAAAGCATATAAAACAGCATTAGAATCGCAGCCAATCGGCGGCGGAAAACAATCCGGAGAATAGCCACGATCAAAAACAGGGCTACACCTACGCCAACTGTTACAATAAGCATTGTTCCGTTCAGTACAGAAATCACCTGTTTGGCAAGCACCTGCAAGTCCGGTTCTGCTACTGTGATCAGTAGACCCATCACAAAACACACGATCAACAGCAATTTCAAATTGCGCTGCCGGGATAGGCCGGCACCCATGTGGGTACCCATAGGGGTCATAGCCAGATCAGCGCCCATATTGAACAGTCCGATGCCTAAAACCAACAGCACCGCACCAATTGTAAACGAAATCAGTTCCGCAGGAGAAAAATCAAACCAAGGAAGCAGGGATATCAAATATACAATCAGTGTGATGGGCAATGCAGAGACCAACGCCTCCAGCATTTTGGAACGAAGTTCCCTCAAACGAATCACACTCCTTAAAATCCATTTGTATAGAGTATACCATAAAACGGTTTTTCAGTCCAGCAAAAAATCCCCCGGTCCGAAGACCGGGGGATTCTATTCATCTAAGAATCAAGAATTATTCGTAGATCTCGGTAACAACGCCGGAACCAACGGTACGGCCGCCTTCACGGATAGCGAAACGCAGGCCCTTCTCGATAGCGATGGGGGTGATCAGCTCAACGTTCATAACAACGTTGTCGCCGGGCATGCACATCTCAACGCCCTCGGGCAGGGAGATGATGCCGGTAACGTCGGTGGTACGGAAGTAGAACTGAGGACGGTAGTTGTTGAAGAAAGGAGTATGACGGCCGCCTTCTTCCTTGGACAGGACATAAACCTGGCCAGCGAACATGGTCAGAGGCTTGATGGA
>JAFXBH010000312.1 GCA_017521875.1 Oscillospiraceae bacterium | reverse complement strand
CCATAGCCATAGCCATACTTGTATTGACTATATTTATAATATCTTTTATTGACTCTTTTATTAATGTTATACTGGTTCAATATAACGCCTAAAATCTTCGCGTTTACAGATTTCAGAATTTTTACAACACTACGAACGTGGTTTCTATTGGCAAACTTTTGTCGAACTACCAGTAATATACCGTCACATAGGGGGCTAAGGGCAACTGCATCGGTAACAACGGCAACAGGTGGCGCATCACAAATGACATAGTCATAGTGCTTACCGGCAATCTGCAAAAGATCTTGCATAGAGGTGGAACTCAACATTTCCGTAGGATTGGGCGGAATAGGACCGCCAACTATTACATCAAAGCCATATTCAGTCGAATTCAGGCAATCGCCAACTTTTACCTCTCCATTGAGGATATTCGACAATCCAAGTTTTACATCCTTCTTCATGCGAAGATAGCGCCCAACAGAGGGATTACGCAGGTCTGCATCAATTAGAAGTACTCTTTTGTTTTCCTGCGCAAGAGAAATGGCAAGATTGATAGAAACGCTGGTCTTTCCTTCATCCTGCATTGCGCTGGTAACAATTATTTTGCGATTTTTACCGTTTGAAGAAAGAAAATTGATGTTTGTCCGTAAAGATTTATAGGATTCCACATATTCGAACGGTGCCTTCTCAGAAATAAAATAAGGCTTATTAAAAAGAGAATTACTTTTCTTATTTGGCATTTTATCGTTTCTCCCCTTTCTTTTGTTCCCCATATTCTCTGCCACTGGCACAACTTTCGATTGACGGAATGGTACCCAATACCGGCAAGTCTAAATCGTTTTGAATTTCCAGATCAGTTTTATAAGTATTGTCCATCAAAAACACAACAACAAACACGCAGCAACTGATCAAAAAGCCTATGAGTGCTACAATAATTGCATTTCTGAATGTGTTTGGCGAGACGGGATAAGGATTATATGCCGCCTGTTCAACAGGCTTGACCGATCCTGCTTCTACGGTATTCAAAATAATTGAAGGAGAGATTTCCAGAATTTTCGCAGCAATTGCGGTAGCAGTTTCTACATTCTCGTGTCGTACGACAATCTGCATAACCTGTGTATTATTTACAGATTTTACCTTAATATTGTTGTATAACTCCATATAGGACTCATTCAGGTTCAATTCGGAAATAACCCGATTCAAGACATCGCGGCTACGAATAATTACAGCATATGTATCTACCAAATTTTTTGCAGAATTTAACTGGTCGCTGGTAACCTTATTGTCATCATTTTTGGATGTATTAACAATCATCTTTGCATCAGCCTCATAAATGGGTGTCAGCAATAATTTGCTGCCAAAATATCCCAAAATGCCAAATACGACTGTTGCAAGAATAATATACTTGAGGTTATCAATTAACACCCTGAATAATTGTAATAAGTCTACTTCAAACACCCGATCTTCTTTATTCATAACTTACCTCACATTTCTACATTTTACAAAAATATATACAATATTTGTGTAAAAATTCTTTAAAAAATCAAAGACAGAATAT
>JAFXBH010000311.1 GCA_017521875.1 Oscillospiraceae bacterium | reverse complement strand
TCCCGCAGATGCAGGAGATTGCCACACAAGTCTGCCGACTGGTTCGCAATGACAAAAAGTAATGGAGGAAATAACTATGAACTACAACAAGAAGTCTATTGAAGATATTGAAGTAGCCGGCAAGCGGGTTCTGTGTCGCTGCGACTTCAATGTTCCCACCAAAGAAGGCCGCATCACTTCCGATAAGCGGATCGTGGCTGCGCTGCCCACCATTGAATATTTGGTCAACAAGGGCGCTAAGGTGATCCTGTGCTCCCATATGGGCAAGCCCAAGGGCGAATGGAAACCCGAACTGAGCCTGAAGGTCGTAGCCGACCGTCTCAGCGAACTGCTGGGCAAGGAAGTCATTATGGCTGCCGATGTAGCAGGCGAAGACGCCAAGGCCAAGGCTGCTGCTTTGAAAGACGGCGATGTGATGCTGCTGGAAAATACCCGTTACATCAAGGGCGAGACCAAGAACGACCCCGAACTGAGCAAGGATCTGGCCTCTATGGCTGACATCTTTGTTAACGACGCATTCGGTACTGCCCACCGCGCCCACTCCTCCACTGCCGGTGTTGCTGACTATCTGCCTGCTGTTTCCGGTTATCTGGTGCAGAAGGAAGTTTCCATTATGGGTAAGGCTCTGGCCAATCCCGAGCGTCCTTTCGTTGCCATTTTGGGCGGCGCTAAGGTTTCTGACAAACTGAATGTTATCAACAACCTGCTGGAAAAGGTTGACACCCTGATCATCGGCGGCGGTATGGCATACACCTTCCTGGCTGCTCAGGGTTACACCGTAGGTAAGTCCCTGGTAGACAACGAAAAGTTGGACTACTGCAAGGAAATGATGGCAAAGGCTCAGGCTAAGGGCGTAAAAATGCTGCTGCCTGTGGATACCGCAATCGCTTCCGCTTTCCCCTCCCCCATCGACGCTGAGATCGCTGTGGACTATGTTGACTGCACCGCTATCCCCGAAGATCAGATGGGTCTGGACATCGGCCCCAAGGCTTGCGCTGAATTCGCCGCTGCCGCTAAGGCCGCTAAGACTGTGGTTTGGAACGGTCCTATGGGCGTGTTCGAAAACCCCGTTCTCAACAAGGGCACCATCGCTGTTGCCCAGGCTCTGGCTGATTCCGACGCCGTGACCATCGTTGGCGGTGGCGACTCCGCTGCTGCTTGCGAGCAGTTGGGCTTTGCCGGTTCCATCACCCACATTTCCACCGGTGGCGGCGCCTCCCTGGAATTCCTGGAGGGTCTGGAACTGCCCGGTATCGCTTGCCTGGAAGACAAATAAGTGTGGATATAGAAAAAGGAGATAAGAAAAATGAACAGAAAGTATCGTAAGACCGTCATTGCCGGTAACTGGAAGATGAACAAGACTCCCTCTCAGACCAAGGAGTTTATGACCGCCCTGAAGGCCATTATGCCCAAGGGTCGTTGGTGTGATGTTGCCCTGTGTGTTCCCGCCATCTGCATTCCTGCCGCTGTCCGCGCTATGCGTGAGACCCGTGTAGGTATCGGCGCTGAAAACTGCCACTTTGAGGCAAAGGGCGCTTTCACCGGTGAATTGGCTACCGATATGCTGGTAGATGCCGGCTGTAAGTATGTGATCATTGGCCACTCCGAGCGTCGTGAGATGTTCGGTGAAACCGATGCCACCGTCAACGCCAAGGTTCTGGCTGCTTTGGAAGCAGGTCTGACCCCCATTATGTGCTGCGGTGAAACTCTGGAACAGCGTCAGAACGGCGTTACCGAAGAGCACATCGCTATGCAGATCAAGTTGGGTCTGAAGGATGTTCCCGAAGACAAGATCCGCAAGGTGATCATTGCCTACGAACCCATCTGGGCCATCGGTACCGGCCTGACCGCTACCCCCGAGCAGGCACAGGAAGTTTGTGAAAACATTCGTGCCGTTGTCCGCAAACTGTACTCTTCCAAGAATGCCCGCGTCATCTCCATTCTGTATGGTGGCAGCATGAACGAAAAGAACGCCTACGAACTGTTGGCACAGCCCGACATCGACGGCGGTCTGATCGGCGGCGCTTCTCTGGTTCCCGAGAAGTTCGTACAGATCATCGAGGCTGCTAACCAGCCCACTGTTTAAGTAAAATCATGGAGCAGTTTCCCGGCTGCTCCATGTACTTTTTATAGGAGGGAGGTGCTCCGGTGAAAAAAAACCAATATCCCGTTGTGCTTGTCCACGGAATGATGGCAAAGGATTTTTTCTTTTGGCCTGCCTTTCGGGGAATCACAGATTTCTTGCGAAAACAGGGCGTAACGGTTTTTGTCACCAACCAGGACGGTGTGGGCACCATCGCCGGCAATGCCGTCCAACTGAAAGAAGAGATCCTGGCGATTCTGAAAAAGGAAAACTGCCAAAAGGTCAATATCATCGCCCATTCCAAAGGCGGCTTGGACGCCCGGTACATGATTTCCCAACTGGATATGGGACAGCATGTAGCATCCCTCACCACCCTTTCCACGCCCCACTACGGCTCCGGTCTTAGTGCGCATTTACTGAAAATGCCCCACTGGATCGCCAAGATCATCGCATTTTTTGTCAATGGATTTTTCCGGATTTTCGGGGACCAACAGCCAAATCTGTTGCAGATGGGGCAAGAACTGACTACCGATGCTATGGCAGAATTTAATTACGCCGTTCCCAATGTCAGTTCCGTGTATTATCAGAGTTTCTCATCCATTGCGCCGCAGAAAAATGCTTTTTTGCTATTCATTCCCTATAAAATATCCCGCTACTGTGAGCAGGACGATACCGACGGGATGGTTGCGGTGAAATCCAGCCGTTGGGGACATTACCGGGGCACTATGGGGGAGGAAATTGACCATTTTAAGATGGTTGGTATATACGGTACCAAACAAAAACTGACAGGCGTTGGCCTGTTTTACTTGCACATTATTGAAGAATTGCGCGCCATGGGATTTTAGCGCGCCGGAGGATTCACTATGAAAACTCTTATATTATCTTCCAACGGCCCGGAAACCCCGTCGATTGCGGCGGAGATTATAAAATCCGGGGAGTTGGTGGCCATTCCCACAGAGACTGTTTACGGTCTGGGCGCTGACGGACTGAATCCGGAGGCCGTGGCCAAGATCTTTTTAGCCAAAGGTCGTCCTCAGGACAACCCGCTGATTCTCCATGTGGCCGAGGCTGCGGATATGGAAAAATTCTGCCATAACATTCCCCAAGCGGCCTATATTTTGGCGGAAAAGTTCTGGCCCGGCCCTTTGACGATGGTGCTGCCGGCCAAGGATTGTGTGCCATTGGAAACCCGGGCAGGTCTGCCCACCGTTGCCGTTCGGTGTCCGGACAATGCCGTTACCAGAGAAATTATCCGTTTATCCGGTGTGCCGGTGGCTGCTCCTTCTGCAAATATTTCCGGCAAACCCTCCACCACTACCGCAGAGCATGTGCTCCATGATCACGACGGAAAAATTGCCGCCGTGGTAGATGGCGGTCCTTGCCGGGTGGGCGTAGAATCCACCATTGTGGACTTGACGGAAGATCGTCCCCGGCTGCTGCGGCCCGGCGGCATCACACCGGAGCAATTAATGGAAGTGCTGGGCGATCTGGTGGTCGACAAGGCCGTGGTTGCCCAAATTGACAAAGATGCCGTGGCCAAAGCCCCCGGTATGAAGTATAAGCACTACGCCCCTCAGGCGGAAGTGGTGATCGTAGCCGGCAGTCGGGAAAACGCGGCCGCCTACATTCGTTCCCACTTTGTTCCCAATGACCGGGTGCTGTGTTTCGAGGAAGAATTGCCCCTTTATAGCGGCTGCAATCCCCTTTCCTATGGACGGGAGGCGGATACCGCCACCCTGTCTGCCGGTCTTTTTGCCGCCTTGCGGGAGTTGGACAGTCCCGGCATCGGCCGGGTCTACGCCCGGTGTCCTGACGGCGGTGGCATTGCCTATGCGGTACAGAATCGGTTGAAGAAAGCCGCCGCATTCCGCATCATTGACCCGGAGGTGGAAGTATGATCATCGGCATCACCGGTGGTACCGGTTGCGGAAAAACCACCGCCCTGCAAGCCATTGCTGATTTGGGCGGCACGGTGATTGACTGCGACAAAGTATATCACCAACTGCTCTCCTCTGACAAGAATCTGCTAAACGCCATTGAAAACCATTTTCCCGGCACCGTCACCAATGGGATTTTAGATCGCAAGAAACTGGCGAAGATCGTATTTTCCGATCCGGAACAACTGGCTATTCTCAACACCATTACCCACACCGCAGTGCGGCAGAAAGTTCTGTCCTTGCTGACCCCCTGCCCTGCGCTGGCTGCCATTGATGCCATTGAACTGTTTGACGGCGGGCTGGCCGTTCTTTGCGATGCCACCGTGGCCATCGTTGCCAAGGAAGAAGATCGCCTGTTGCGGCTGACTGCCCGGGACGGCATCTCCCGGGAGCAAGCCATTTTGCGTATCCGCGCCCAAAAGCCAGAAAGTTATTTTCGGGAAAAGTGCGATTTTATCTTAGAAAACTTTGATTCCCAGGAAGATTTTTATAAGAAATGTCTTGTGTTTTTCCGGGATAGGTTTATAATAAAAGAAAAGCAATAAAGGAGCGATTACTATGGAAGAACTGAGAAACAACCTTTTGTATTCTCCCAAAAACGGCTATACAGGTCTGTCTGACCAGCAGAAAGCCGATATGAACGATTACTGCAAACGCTACACCGCTTTCCTGGACGCCTGCAAGACCGAACGGGAAGCCACCACTTGGGCCGTGGAAACTGCTGAAGCCAACGGCTTTCAGGCAATGGTTCCCGGCAAGGCCATCAAGCCCGGTGATAAGGTATATCTGAACAATCGTGGCAAGAGCATTATGCTGGCTGTGATCGGCAGCGAGTCTTTGGCCAACGGCGCTAACATTTGCGCCGCCCATGTGGACTCCCCCCGTATGGACATTAAGCCCAACCCCCTGTATGAGGACTCTGAGATTGCCTATCTGAAGACCCACTACTACGGCGGCATCAAGAAATATCAGTGGGCCACCATCGCTCTGGCGCTCCACGGCGTGGTTTACCGCAAGGACGGCAGTGTGATCACCGTCTCTATCGGTGAAGAGGAATCCGATCCTGTTTTGTATGTATCCGACCTGCTGCCCCATCTGGCTGCCGATCAGATGCAGAAAACCGCTGCCAAGGCCATTGAAGCAGAGCAGATGAATGTGATTATGGGCAGTGAACCTCTCACCGGTGAAGGCGCTGATATGGTGAAACTCCACATTATGAAACTGCTGAACGAAAAGTACGGTATGATCGAGGAAGATTTCCTCTCTGCCGAACTGACTATGGTGCCTGCCGGCAAGTGCCGTGAAGTGGGTCTGGACAGAAGTCTGTTGGGCGCTTACGGTCACGATGACCGGGTATGCGCATACGCAGAAATCGAACCCTTGCTGACCATGGGCACTCCCAAGCACACCGCTGTGTGCATTCTGGCAGACAAAGAAGAAATCGGTTCTGTAGGCGTTTCCGGTATGCTGAGCCACGCTTTTGAGTACTTTATGGAAATGCTCTGCGACGCTCAGGGCGTCAAACTCAGCCACTGCTTTGCCAACTCCTTCTGTCTGTCCGCAGACGTGACCAACGCCTTTGACCCCAACTTCCCCGAGGTTTCCGACCGTCGGAACAACGCCAAGGTCAATTACGGCGTAGCCATTATGAAATACACCGGTTCCCGTGGTAAGGGCGGCTCTTCCGATGCCGCAGCCGAGGCTATGGGTCATGTGCGCACCACTTTGGATAACGCAGGTGTTATCTGGCAGATCGGCACTTTGGGCAAGGTTGACCAAGGTGGCGGCGGCACAGTGGCTGCTTATATGGCAAACCGGAACATTGTTACTGTGGATGCCGGTGTGCCGGTGGTCAGTATGCACGCACCTATGGAAGTGGTCAGCAAACTGGACTGCTATATGACTATGTTGGCCTGCAAGGCTATTTACGAAGCATAAAAACAACAAAATACGATTGTAAGGGTGTGTTGTATGCACGCCCTTACTCTATGAACAAATGAGGTGTTTCCTTTGTCTATGCTCTTGAAACCGGCTGCCTTTCTGTTTTTGATTGCCTTTGGATACATTCTGAAGAAAAAAGGCTTCTTTGGGCCGGAGGATTATAAGATTCCTATGAAAATCATACTGAATCTCACGCTCCCCTGTGCGGTGCTGGTCAGTTTTTCCTCCTACAGCATAGAACCCTCTCTGCTGGTTATCATTTTACTGGGCTTCGGTATGAACTGGCTGATGCTGCTGATCGGCTATCTCATCAGCAGAACGTATCCCAGACCCATTCGGGCTATATGGCTTAACTGCATTCCCAGTTACAATGTGAGCATTTTTGCACTACCGTTTCTGCAGAGTAGTTTTGGGCCTGTCAGTGTAATCGCTGCCTGCCTCTTTGATATTGGCAACGGAATTATGTGTAACGGCACCACTTACGCGCTGTCATCCTCCATTTTGGAAGGCACCGGTAAGATAAATTTAAAGTCCGTTTTCCATAAGTTATCCCGCTCTGTACCCTTTATTTCATACATGATCTTTTTTATCATCACCCTATGCCGCATTCCCATTCCCGAGGCCTTGGTAACCTTTGCCACTCCTATGGCCAACGCCAATGTGTGCCTGGCTATGCTGATGGTGGGTATGATGCTGGATCTGCGTATTGAAAAGGCAATTATTAAGGATGTTCTG
>JAFXBH010000310.1 GCA_017521875.1 Oscillospiraceae bacterium | reverse complement strand
TGATAATGGCCGCAATTTGACACATCACAAGGGCGGTTTTCAGACCCCGTCGATCATAGATATGTCCCACAAAAAACTTAGAAACTGTGAGGATCAGGGAAGATACAGTTGCGGTTGCTGCAATAAAGCCTGCATGGAAGCCAATGTCCTGCATATAGATAATGGAAATGCCGCCAATGCTTTGCAGACTGATACCGGTGAGCAAAATTAAAACCGCTGCCACATAAAAACAGGGTTTCTTTTTGATAGCGGCATACTCCATGCCGTGCCAAACAGGAGGGGTATCCTTTTTGTTTCCTTCACCGGGAATTACAGGGCCGTCGGCTGGCTACTCCCGCAAAAAGAGCAAAACCACGATGCTGATTGCCAGAGCAATGATACCGGATAGCAGATAGGCCTTTCGGTATCCAAAAACCTGGCCATTGTTAATAATTGGTGTGATAATCTGCGCGGCGATCGCACCACCGATGCCATTGGCAGACATAACGATGCCGGTGTACTTGCCGATATCCTTATGAAACCACCGGCGTACGATGGTGCTGGCCATTGTACCACCGGAGAGAACAATGCCAAAACCCCACAGAGCGCTGCCAATGTAAAAATGCAGAACATTGGTTGCTACGCCACGGATAAATACAGAGCCGACCAACGCAGCCAAGCCCAGACAAACAGTTTTACGGATACCAAGCCGATGGATAAATGTACCGAAAAACAGGGACACAATCACCTGCGCCACATATCGGATGCTGGTGGAAATAGAAAATATGCTTCGCTTGATGTTCAGCGCTTCTGTAACAGCAGCGGTGTACAGGCCTGGGTTGCTGCTGCAGAAACCCAAACAGACAAACTCCATCAAAAAACATATGGCCAAAATGACCCATTTATAGTCTGGCTTTTTACGGAGTATCATGGAATCGCTTCCTTCCTCAAAGCAATAAATATTTGCCCTTTTCAGTTGACGGTATTGACTGGGTTGCCGGACAGAAAGCCCTGGATGCTGGCGACAGTACAATCTAAAATTCTGAGACGCGCCTCCATAGGCGCCCAGGCCATATGGGGTGTGAGTACGCAATTGGGAGCGGAAAGCAAGGGATTATCTTCGCGAATAGGTTCCTGGGAGACGACATCTGCCGCAAAACCACGGAGTTTTCCGGCTTTTAATGCTTCTGCCACATCGGCCTCATTGAGAAGACCGCCTCTGGCGGTGTTCAGCAAAAATGCGCCATCTTTCATTTTAGAAAGGAATTGTGCATTGACCATACCGGTATTTTCTGCAGTCAAAGGGCAGTGAAGAGATACCACATCCGCTTGTGTCAGCAGAGTTTCCAGGTTTACATATGTGCCAATGGTTTCCCCATCAGGATGACGGCTGCGGTTGTATGCCAAAACCTGCATACCCATGGCCCTAGCAATCCTGCCAACGGCTCTGCCGATCCGGCCAAAGCCGATAATACCAATGGTTTTTCCCGCCAGTTCAAACTGGGGCGTGTTCCAGAAACAGAAGTGCCCACAGTTTGTCCAATCCCCTTGATGCACCAGATCATTGTGCAGGCCTACCCGGTTGCACAGTTCCAGCAACAGGGAGAAGGTAAACTGGGCCACGGAGTTGGTGCTGTAATCCGGCACATTGCACACGGGGATACCCCGGCGTTTGGCTTCTTCACAGTCCACCACATTGTAGCCTGTGGCCAGCACACAAATCAACCGCAAAGAGGGGCACAAGTTCAGGATCTCCCCGGTAATAGGGGTTTTGTTGGTCATTACGATTTCCGCATCTCCGATCCGTTCTGCGGCTTGATTGGGTAAAGTGGATTCGTATACTGTCACTTCACCAAACTGCTGAAAACAATCCCAGGATAAATCACCGGGATTGACTGCGTGTCCGTCCAAAATTACAATTTTCATAAGCATTCTCCTTTTGACTTGAAAAGCGAATGGTTTTTTGATAGGATAATAAAAACAAGGGGGGCGCAAAATGGAACTGATTTATTGTGATTCCGAAATAGTAGTATGCGTAAAGCCCCCGCGGGTGCTGTCCACCGACGAACCGGGCGGTATGCCGGAACTGGTGCGTCAGGCTTTGGCCACAGAGGATGTTCGGACGGTCCATCGCCTAGACCGGGTGGTCTCCGGCCTGATGGTATTGGCGCGAAACGCTGCTTCTGCAGCCGAACTCTCCCGCCAGATTCGGGAGGGGCAGTTTGAAAAGGAATATTTAGCCGTAGTCCACGGCGCACCGGAATATGATGTGGGAAAATTCTACGATCTTTTGTTCCGGGATAAGGCGCGGAAAATGACTATGGTGGCCGTAGAGCAGGGGAAAGGCGTGCAGCCTGCATCGTTGCGCTACCGGGTTCTGAAGCGGAAAAAGGGTATGAGCCGTGTTCGAATTGCACTGGAGACCGGCCGCACCCACCAGATCCGGGTGCAATTTGCCTCCCGGGGTCTGCCCTTGGTAGGCGAGCGGAAATATAGCGCGTTGGAAGACCCTTGTGAGATTGCCCTGTGGTCTTACCGACTGGCATTTACCCACCCCAAGACAGGAGAGCCGATGGAATTTACATTAGAGCCTCCGGACAGTTATCCCTGGTCGGACTGCTGAGCGGGAGACTTTTTGAAGTCAAATTTGTACATGGCGATGAGAATAGACGCCAAGTTCAGGCAGTCGGTGATCATACCGGAAATCGAGCCGATGGAGAAGTTGTAGACGATCCACAGGAAACTGGAGGGCATCGTGATCCGCCGTAGCCATTTTTCATTCTTCATACCGTAGGAAACGGTGGTCAGCAGTTTGCATGCCACTGGTAGCAGACTGATCATGCCGTCGTAAGTAAAGATGCCGATGCCGATGACAAATGCGCCAAAGCCGATAATGGTGGGCGTGGTGGAGATGTTCTTTTTGACCTGATAAAGGAAGATCACATCCCGGATCGCGGATATCATCTCCAATCCGGCACCGGAATATGCGCCCAGCAACGCGTAGTGCAAACCAAAGCACAATGCAGAAATGATCTTACACAGGACGATCTGCCCGTGCTTTTTGAATTGGAAAGCACCCACGCTCATAGCCAGACCCAAAAAACCGATTAATTGAATGACAAATGCCACGCTTCGCACCTCTTTTTCCAGTGTCAAATTTCCTTGTATTATATAATAAGAAACAGTAACAGTCAATGTAAGGAGAGAAAATAATGGCAGACAGTACCTTTTTTCAAAACCGGGATTGCGAATACTTTCCCTGCCACAAAGGTGTGGAGGAAGACAGGTTCAGTTGTATGTTTTGCTACTGCCCCCTGTACGCCTTGGGCGAAAAGTGTGGCGGCAATTTTGCTTATACAGAGAATGGCATTAAAGATTGCTCTGGCTGTCTTGTGCCCCACAGACGGGAGAACTACCTGAAAGTGCTGCAGAAGGCGCGGGATGTGGTGGAACTTGCGAAAAAGAGAGAATGCTAGTTCTTGATTTTTGAGATTCCTATTGCTATAATAAAGCGGCGATAAAGCAAGCGCAGAGACGTATCGAAGTGGGGAGCGATGCGACCGCTGCCGGTGGCAGAGGAAGGGAGCAGAGCAAGTGGCCGCGGTCGACGAGGGACGACGGCGCTCCGACGCCGAGGACAATCGTCGGGAACCGCAACAGGACATAACGGGGCGCCCCGTGAGAGATACCAAAGAGAAAATACGAATTGGAAAGAACTGAATATATGGAGACGTATCGAAGTGGTCATAACGGGGCTGACTCGAAATCAGTTTGCCGGCAACGGCACGTGGGTTCGAATCCCACCGTCTCCGCCAAACGACACCCCCTACCATCCGGTAGGGGCGTCGTTTTATAATAGAGGGATTCGAACCATCAAATGCAACAGTCCGGTGGAGGGTTATTTCTGTTATAAAAAACAGGTTTCTGCCGGAATATAACAAAATAAAAATCATTTTACCAAAAAATGAAAAAACATTGAAAATACTGGAAAAATACGATTTATCAGTTTGACTTTCCCTGTCTTCTGTGCTATGCTCACCACAGACCATATTATAAAGAAGGAAGGTTTTTCTGATGAGTTGTTGTTGTAATTACCCCACCCGTACAGAATCCGATTCTGTCGGTAGCAAAGCGATTCCTGCTGATGTGTATTACGGCGTACAATCCCTGCGGGCAAAGGAGAATTTTTCTATTACCGGAAATCGCTTGTGCCTGGAGATGGTCAAGAGTCTGGCACTACTGAAAAAGGCTTGCGCCATTGCCAATCGGGAGGCGGGCGTGTTTGATGCCAAGATCGCAAATGCAATTATTGCTGCCTGCGATGATATTTATGCCGGCAAGTTCTATGACCAGTTCATTGTCGACCCCATTCAGGGCGGCGCAGGCACCTCTATGAATATGAATATCAATGAGGTGGTGGCCAATGTTGCTATCGAGAAGTTGGGTGGCACTTTGGGCGATTATTCTGTGGTTCACCCCAACGACCATGTAAATCAGGGCCAGTCCACCAACGATGTGGTGCCTACAGCCGGCAAGATGACTGTCATCGCGCTTTTGCAGCCGTTGATGGCAAATCTGAAGAAACTGGAGCAGGCTTTGACCCAGAAGGCTGTAGAGTTTGATTCCGTGATCAAAATGGGCCGCACCCAGTTGCAGGATGCCGTTCCTGTCCGCTTGGGTCAGGAATTTGCCGCATACGCTGCAGCAGTTCGCCGTAGCCTGAAGCGGATCGATGCTGTGCAGGCAGAGATGTACCCGGTGAATATGGGCGGTACTGCCATCGGTACCGGTATTAACGCAGATATTAATTATTACAATAGTATTGTTTCTGTTTTGGCCGAACTGACCGGCACACCTTATTGCCGCGCAGAGGATATGATTGATGCTACCCAGCATATTGATTGCTTTGCTGCCGTGTCCGGTGCACTGAAGGAATGTGCATTGGCTTTGTCCAAGATTTCCAATGACTTGCGGCTGATGTCCTCCGGTCCCAGAACCGGCATTGGTGAGATCAACCTGCCTGCCCGGCAGAACGGCTCTTCCATTATGCCCGGTAAGATCAATCCTGTGATCCCCGAGGTGGTCAGTCAGGTGGCCTTCCGTGTGGTAGGCAACGATATGACCATTGCTATGGCAGTGGAAGCAGGTCAGTTTGAACTGAATGCTTTTGAGCCGGTGGTGTTTGATGCGCTGTTCCAGTCCATTACCACCTTGACCGGCGCAGTGGATACACTGACCGTGAACTGCGTGGAAGGGATTACCGCCAATGAGCAGCATTGCCTGGACTTGCTGAATGCCAGCGTTGGCACCATTACTGCTGTGTGCCCCTACATTGGTTATGCCCAGGCTGCATCCCTGGCCAAAGAGGCACTGAAGACCGGTGTGCCTGTCCGCACCCTGTTGGTGGAGAGAGGAATTCTGACGGCTGAAGAGGTGGAGCAGATTTTGAATGCCCACAATATGACACAGCCCGGCGTCCCCGGCAAAAACTGATATTTCAGAACCCGCTTGTTTGACAAGCGGGTTCTTTGCTTTCTGTAATTCCCTATAGACAGAGAGACTTTTTGTGGTATAATCGATGCAGAATGAAGAGCAAAGGGTGATTGTATGCAATACCGTAAAGACAAATACGGAAATGACATTTCAGCGCTGGGTTTTGGTTGTATGCGTTTTCAGCGCAGCGCCGGCAGCATCAATATGGCTGAGGCAGAACGGGAATTGTTGGCAGCCGTTGATGCCGGCATCAACTATTTCGATACCGCCTACATATATCCCGGCAGTGAGGCAGCCATCGGTGAGATTTTTGCCAAGCACAACCTTCGGGAGAAAGTCTATATTGCCACCAAACTGCCCCATTACCTGATCAAATCCCGGGAAGGTATGGAGCGGCTCTTTGCCGAACATCTGAAACGGCTGAAAACCGATTATATCGACTATTACCTGATGCATATGCTGACCGATGTGCAGACCTGGGAAAAACTGAAAAAATTGGGCATTCTGGAGTTCCTGGAGGAGAAAAAGAAATCCGGCGCCATCCGGCAGATCGGTTTTTCCTACCACGGCAATTCCGATATGTTCTGCAAATTGGCAGACGCCTATGATTGGGAGTTCTGTCAAATTCAATACAACTATATGGATGAACATTCCCAGGCTGGCCGCAAGGGACTGCACTACGCCTATAGCAAGGGTATGCCGGTGATTATTATGGAGCCCCTGCGTGGCGGCAAACTGGTGAACCGCCTGCCCCAAAAGGCAGAAAAAATCTTTGAGGAATACCCGATAAAGAGAACACCGGCCCAGTGGGCGTTCCGCTGGCTGTGGAATCAGAAGGAAGTTACCTGTGTGCTGTCCGGTATGAATTCCATGGAAATGCTTGCTGACAATGTAGCCACCGCTTCCGATGCCCAAATAGGGGAGTTGGGAACAGAAGAGGAGGCACTGCTGGCGCAGGTAGTCGCAGCCATCAATGCCAATATGAAAGTGGGATGTACCGGCTGCGGATACTGTATGCCATGTCCCAAGGGTGTGGATATCCCCGGCGCATTTGCAGCCTACAACCGCCTGGCATCGGAAGGAAAATTTGCCGGTATCAAGGAGCACTTTATGTGTACGGCAGCCCGGCAGAATTCTACCGCCGTGTCCAACTGTATCGGCTGCGGCAAATGCGAAAGCCACTGCCCTCAGGGAATCTCCATTCGGCAGGAACTGAAAAATGCAGGCAAGGCCCTGGAAGGCCCGGCCTATAAGATCGCCCGGAAAGCGGTTGAGATTTTTAAACTCTATTAAAAAAAGGACGCAACCGCGTCCTTTTTTATTTTATTCCTTTGCGGTACAGGCTGGGGCTGACCCCCTGAAACCGGAGAAACTGTTTGGCAAAATAACTGGTGTTGTTATACCCCACAGTGGATGCAATCTGCTGAATCTGCAAATTGGTGTGTTTCAGCAAAGCCGCAGCCTGACGGGTGCGTTCCATATTCACGAAATCAATAAAAGTCATACCCATTTCCTGATGGAACAGACCGGACAAATAATTGGCATTTACCGTCAGCGCTTTTGCAGTTTCTTTTACCGTCAAATTATCTGCCAGGTGTTCTTTGATGTAGGTCACTGCCAGATTGGTCAGGGGTTTCAGATTGGGATAGGTGTGCTCCTGCACCAAACGGCAGTACCGGCGAATGATCTGATGGAAAAAAGGCCGCAGTTGGGCGGTGGTTTTTAACTGCTCAATTTCCAAACCGATCTCGTTGGACAGTTTGTCCACCCGGTAGGGGTGAATGCCGGTTTCCTCCAGAGCGTGGCGCAGTTGGGTGTTCAGCACGATGCAGTAATTCTGGGCATTTCGCAGGGGATTCGTGTTACGGACCGGTGTTTGCTGGGCAGGGGAGTACTGGCCGATCATATGCAGCGCCAGGGATAAATTTCCCTGTTTAATGGCGTCAGTCAGAGCAGCGCTGGATTCGTAGCGCATTTCCACCTGCCGCATTTGTACGATTTCCTCGCCTATGGAAAGCCTGTCGTTGAGGATATACTTGCCTGCAGACAGGTGCATATCAGCCGGGGCAATTCGCAGCGGCGCGGATCTGCCGGTCAGGTGCTGAATCAGCAAATCACCTGCCCGGTAGAGAATGTGGCTGGCTACCACCGGAAGACTGCTGCAGTACTGCTGAATATGGGGGATTAGTTGCCGGGGGATCCGGTGCTGCTCCATATTGTGAAGAAAGTTTTCCCGGGAGAAGGGCTGGGTAAGAACCGGACCTAAAAAATAAAGCATATTTGCCTGTCGGTCGGTAAAGGTCAAAAAACTGGCCCCACCCACCACAGAGTGTTCGTAAATAGTATCCTCCCGATCGGGAGACAGAAGGAGTTTTTGCCAATGGGAAAAACTCTGTTGCAGGAACGGATCAAAAATATGCTCAGTTCGGCTTTGGAGAAATTCTAACAGATCGGAATTAGAGCAAGGAATTCGCGACAGAGAAATGCCGATTGTGCTTTCTAACAATTCTTGCAGGAAAACAAAGGTACGGTCCATAAAACACCTCTCACTATATATGAGATATGTAATATAATATCAGAGATTTGTTGTTTTCGCAAGAGGGTTTGTATGGTAAAATGTAAAAAAAGAAACTGATAAATTGGGTTTCTTTGGTAAAAATGTTGAGGAGGTTTTCTTTGTGAAAGCGACAAAACAAATGCGTCCCTTCGGTATGCGCGATAAGATGGCCTACGCTGCTGGTGATCTTGGCTGCAATATGAGTTTCGCCCTGAAGGGCACTGTGCAGACCTTCTGGCTGGTGTATATGATGATGGAGACCGGCCTACTGTCTCTGCTTCTGCTGCTGGTGCAGATTTGGGATGCTGTGAATGATCCCCTGATCGGCACAATGATCGACAGAGATAAGAGAAATTACAAAAGAGGCAAGTTTAAGACTTACATACTGATTGGCGCTTGCGGCCTTCTGGTAGGCGGTGCTGCAGTATTCCTGCCGTTCCCCAATGCAGAGGTTTGGCTCAAGGCCGTTCTGTTTATTGTGGGTTATGTAATTTGGGATGCTTTCTACACTGTGGCCAACGTTCCCTATGGTTCTATGCTGTCTCTAGTCTCCGAAGATAACGCAGAGCGTGCACAACTTTCTACCTGGCGTTCCATCGGCTCTGTGATCGGCAATATTCTGCCTATGACGATTCTGCCTATGCTGATTTGGCAAAAGGTCACTTATGATGGAACCACTTCTTTCCTGGATAAGATTTACATTCCCGAAGGCTTTACCAAGGAGCAGTTCCTGGTAAACCCCGAGACCAAATTGCCCTACGAGATTGGCGATAAGATTCTCAGCCCCGAGACCGGCAAGCAGGTAGAGATCCTGCTGGGTGACCGGGTGTTCTGGGCCGCGCTGATTATGGGCGTGATTGGTTTCCTGTGCTTCATTTTTATGATCCGGAATATTACCATCCGTGTGGATGAGAACACCGTCAAGACCAACGAAGGTGGTCAGCAGACCAATATTTTCAGTGCATTCGGCAAGTTTATGAAGAACCGCCCCGCTGTTGGTTGCACCCTGGCTGCTATGGGTATGTTCCTGGGCATGAATGCGGCCTCCACTGCTAACACCATTATGTTTGCTACCTATTTCAATATGGCATCTTTGTCCGGCGTGGTGCAGATGATCGGTTTCCTGCCCATGTTCCTGTTTATGCCCTTTATTAAAAAGATCGTTGTCCGGTTTGGCAAGAAAGAAGCATCTGTCTTCGGCACTATTGTCTCTCTGGTAGGCGGCGTATTTATGCTGATCTTCCCCATGGTTGGCAGTGTAAAGTTGTCTTTGATCCTGTTCCTGCTGGGCCTGGTGATCTACGGTGTGGGTATGGGCGTATATACCTGCGTTTCCTGGGCCATGATGGGTGATGCCATTGACTACAATGAGTGGAAGTACGGCACTCGTGAGGAAGGCACCGTTTATGCGCTGCACTCCTTCTTCCGTAAGTTGGCACAGGGCGTCGGCCCCTCTGCAGTGTTGCTGATTATGGGTTGGCTGGGTTACCAGGCAAACCTGGGTACGATTGGCCAG
>JAFXBH010000309.1 GCA_017521875.1 Oscillospiraceae bacterium | reverse complement strand
TGGGTCAGGATTTCCGCGATAGATTCCAATTGTTCCAAAGAAGGGGTATCTCCAACTTTTAAGGTGGTCAAATTGGTCAAAACCGGGGAAAGATAGGTGATAACGCCATTGTTTAGTTTCAAAAGCCTGCCGCCCACATTTAGACAACCGGTACGGATGATGTTGCCCTTTTCTATTAGCGCCAGATTGCTGGTGCCGCCGCCAATGTCTATATGCAAAACCAGTTGATTTCTTTCCAAAGAGACAGTATCTGCCCCCGCGCCCTTTGCTGCCAGAACGCTTTCCAAGTCCGGCCCTGCTGTGGCGACCACAAAATCTCCCGCCAGGTCAGACAGCGCTTTCAGCACTTCCCGGGCATTCTCTTTCCGGGAGGTCTCTCCGGTGATGATAATCGCGCCGGTATCCACTTGTTCCCGGCAAATACCGGCTAAACGGTAGTCTTCCTCCACCAGTGCCCGTAAAGCGGCAGCATTTACACGGTCTTTATCCACCAAGGGGGTAAAATGCACTTTTCCCCGGTAGCGGATCGTTTTTTTGGTAATGGCCATTTTCGGCACGGAAAATGACCCGGCGCGGTTTTCCACAGTCAGTTCTGATACGATCATTTGGGATGTGGTAGTCCCCACATCCAACCCAACGGAAAGAAGTCTCTCACCCACGGCCGGTCACTCCATCCAGAATACGGTGTACCATATAGCCTTCCACACCCAGGGGGTTTGTCTTGCAACAGGGATCTGCCAAAGTCGCCTCCACGATCTGCTGACTCTGTGCCCGGACTTCCCGGGGAGAGATGCCTGCCTGTAGCAAGGTTTCGGGCAGTTGCAACTGTTTACGAAGCCGGGTCAAACCGGCAATCAGATTGCGCACGGCTACTGCATCCGCCGCGCCGCCAAAATCTGCTGCCCGGGCAAGGCGGGCATATTTGTCTCCGGCGATCAGCGCATTACACTGAATCACTTTGGGCAGCAAAATGGCATTCAGCCGCCCATGAGGCAGGTGAAAAGCGCCGCCCAAACTGTGCGCCATAGCATGGCAAAGACCCAACCCCGCCTGGTTGAAAGCCATACCTGCCATGGTAGCCGCTATATGCACTTTGCCACGGACAGCCTTATTACCGGAAAAAGAAGCGGGCAATAAGGCAAAGGCGCAGCAGAAAGCATCTTTTGCCAAGGCGTCGGTGACAGCGCCGGCATTTTTGGCAACGTATGCCTCCAGCGCGTGGCTTAAAATATCAAAGCCGGTGTCCGCAATGAGACTGGGTGGCAGTTCCCAGAGCAGGCTGTTATCCAATATGGCAACTTCCGGCTGGAGTATCGTGTCGATCAAAGGATGTTTTACACCGTTATGGGTCAAAATGGAAAAATCCGTCACCTCAGACCCGGAGCCGGAGGTGGTGGGAATGGCGATGAGCCGTATAGGGAATCCGGCAAAATACACCATAGCCTTGGCGCAATCCATAGCGCTGCCGCCGCCCAATGCAACCAAAGTATCCGGCTTGAATTCCTGCACAGCCTTTGTGCCCTCTGCCGCCAATTCTACGGAGGGATCAGGAGAAATTTTGGAGAAAATTTCTGTTTTCTCCGCTTTGGCTGCAGCCACGATTTGTTGGGCAACGCCGTTTTTTACAAAATAAGGGTCCGCAACAAAAAACAGCCGCCGGATGTTCAATTCTCCCAGCGCACGCAAAGCGCCGTCACCGGAAATGATTCGTGTCTTACAAGAAAATTGTTCCAAAAAGCCACCTCGTTTCTGCCGGTATTATTTCCCGGAGGGGAGAAAAATATGTCACCTGGGGAAAAAATTAAAAAAACATTATGCAAATTGGAACAAATGTGCTATTATAGGCTGAGAGGCTATCTTGGTTTAAGTCCTCTCAGCCTAGAGAGAGGTG
Organism: Oscillospiraceae bacterium; assembly: GCA_017521875.1. GTDB lineage: Bacteria > Bacillota > Clostridia > Oscillospirales > Oscillospiraceae > Faecousia. The sequence goes on along the minus strand of JAFXBH010000309.1, from coordinate 125 downwards.
ATTTTTATGGAACAAGAGAATATGGAAAACATCCCCGAAGCAGAGGAAAAGTATGTACCGCGGCCCTGGTGGCAGATTTGGGGCGCCCGGATCGGTCTTGCGGTTTTTATTGTTTTTTTGATTAT
>JAFXBH010000308.1 GCA_017521875.1 Oscillospiraceae bacterium | reverse complement strand
TCACGATTACCAATTCAACAATCGTAAAGCCTTTTTTGACCGTGCGTTTCATTGTCCAAACTCCTTCTTTAATAGATTTATTTTTCAAAACCCCTGCCAAAGCGGGATAAATGAACAAACTTCGGTAATGAAGTATGGCACTTCCTTACCGAATGCAGAATATACCTTATATATAGTAGTGAGAAACTGCCGCCGATTTCGACGGCAAATACCCTCTATGACTATGGTTGCCCCTCGCGACACAGTCCCACAGGTGTCAGACGCTCCATCTGCAACCGTTTCTGAGCAATCGTAGGATGGACATACACACTAAGTGTGGTCGCGATATTGGCGTGGCCGAGGATCTCGGCGAGGGACTTGGCATCAAAACCAACCTCCACACATCGTGTGGCAAAGGTATGGCGCAGAGCGTGGAAAGAGTAGGATTTCAGATTGTGCCGCTTCATATATCCTTTGTACTTTACATAAAATGTGTGGGGCTCAGCAAAATTTGTTTTGCCTGTGAGTATATAGTACTGCTCAGGTTGCCTGAATGTTTTCAGGCGTTCCAACAGGAATGTGGGAATCGGTATGGTACGGGCACCGTGTTCGGTTTTTGGTGCACTTAGGATCACCTTTGTCTGCCGTGAATTTGCAGGATTGAGATCGGTGATCCGCTCAACGGTTTGCTGCACTGTAATGATCCCGCTATCGAGATCTATATCTCCCCAACGCAGGCCGCAGAGTTCTCCAATACGCACGCCTGTAAACAGAGCAATCAGAATGCCAAGGCTTGTCCGATCTTCGGTTTTCATAAGCAAATTCTCCAGTACGGCGCGGGTATCTTCTCCAAGGATCTCGATCCGCTTAGGAGTCTTCTGCGGATAACGGATGCCTGTTAAGTTGCCGCAATGGAATCCTTTTGCTTCTCCGTAGCACAAAATCGTCTTGAAGGTGCATAGGATATCAGAGACCGTTTTGGGAGACAATGGGCCGCCGTTTACGCCGCCTGATAAAAGCATCTGATCTGTAAAATGGTTGACAACAATACTGTCGATTCGCTGAAGAGGATACGCTCCCAGTTGCGGCAATATATATTTACAGACAGTCCTGTGGTACCGGGTAAAAGTCGATTCCTTCACGGAGATATGAATATCTGCAAGCCAGAGTTTTGCAATCTGTTCCACACTGGCAGTTGCCTGATCCGGTGCCGGGACTTGCATCGTCAGGGCAAAATGTTTTTTGGCCCTGACCTCAGCATAGGTTTTTCCGTATAGGAAACAGTACTTCGGTTTGTTTCCCTCATAGTGATGAATATATCGGGCCTCCCAGCGACCGTCCTTCCGCTTATAGATATTTTCGCCTTTCCTCGACATAGTTTTTCTCCTTTTTGATTGACTGAAATTGACGGCAAATTTCAGATTGCCGTCGCCTCATTATACCCATTTGGGGCAGACCGCGGCTCGGATTCATAATTTACAGGAGGTTTTTTCGGTAAATTATATTGACAAATGAAGGATAAAGGGATAAAATGACTGTGAATAGATATCGTGTGAAGTGAAAATGATCGCCTTGCACTATGTTTTTTCTATAATGAAGTGCCATACTTCATTACTATTACCAGATTTTGTTCATTTATCCCGCTTTGGCAGGGGTTTTGAAAAATAAATCTATTAAAGAAGGAGTTTGGACAATGAAACGCACGGTCAAAAAAGGCTTTACGATTGTTGAATTGGTAATCGTGATCGCTGTTGTGGCTATTTTGGCAGCAGTTCTGATTCCCACTTTCGCAAGCCTGATTAAAAAGGCAAATATGTCTGTGGATATGCAGATTGTCAGACAGATGAATACCATTCTGCAGGCAGACGAAGCAGTGGCCGGTAAACCCGCTACAGTTGTGCAGG
>JAFXBH010000307.1 GCA_017521875.1 Oscillospiraceae bacterium | reverse complement strand
GTATCACCTATACCGATGCTGTGGCTCTGCTGGAAAAGCACAACGACGAGTTCGACTATCCCGTCAGTTGGGGTTGCGACCTGCAAACTGAGCATGAGCGTTACCTGACCGAGGTAATCTTCAAGAAGCCTGTTTTCGTTACCGATTACCCCAAGGAGATCAAGGCTTTCTATATGAAGTTGAACCCTGATGGCAAGACTGTCGCTGCGGTTGACTGCCTGGTTCCCGGCATCGGTGAGATTACCGGCGGTAGCCAGCGTGAGGATAACTATGATCTGCTGAAGAACCGTATCGAAGAACTGGGTATGAACCCCGCCGACTATGATTTCTATATGGATCTGCGGAAGTACGGCTCTGCCCGTCACGCCGGTTTCGGCCTGGGTTTCGAGCGGTGCGTCATGTACCTGACCGGTATGGGCAACATCCGGGATGTATTGCCCTTCCCCAGAACTGTTGGCAACTGCGAACTGTAAAACAAAAAGGAGTACCGAGAGGTACTCCTTTTTTGTGTGGAAAATGTGTTTCTTTTATGGTATACTGAAGAAAAAGGAAAGGGGGCGGAGATATGCTGCCGGAACAGTTTTTGAATCGTATGAAAAATCAGTTGGGTGAGGAGTATCCCCAGTATCTGGAGTCTTTGGAACGCCCCCGGGCGGTGGCCTTGCGGTGGAATCCCCTAAAAGGGGATAAACCTGACCTGCCCTTTGTGGGGGAACAAGTGCCTTGGGAGCCTATGGGGTATTATTATGATCCGGAGAGCCGTCCTGGTCTGCACCCCTATCACGAATCAGGCGTATACTATCTGCAGGAGGCCAGCGCTATGTCGGCGGTGGTGCTGTTAGACCCTCAACCCGGTGAGAAGATCTGCGACCTGTGCGCCGCCCCCGGCGGAAAGTCCACCCAAATTGCCGGTCGGCTGATGGGAGAGGGCTTGCTGGTATGCAACGAAATTCATCCTGCGCGGGCGAAGATCCTCAGCCGAAATATTGAGAGAATGGGTGTTGCCAATGCCTTGGTGTTAAATGAAAATCCCCAGCGACTGGCGGAGAAGTACCCCGGATTCTTTGATCGGGTGCTGGTAGATGCCCCTTGCTCCGGGGAGGGTATGTTCCGGAAAGAGGAGGCGGCCGTCACAGACTGGAGTCAGGAGACGGTGGAGATGTGCGCAAGACGGCAGCAGGAGATCCTCCGCTCTGCGGCTATGCTTTTGAGACCCGGCGGTCGGCTGGTCTACTCCACCTGTACCTTTGCTCCCGAGGAGAACGAGGAGACGGTGGCAGCGTTTTTGGAAGAACATCCGGAATTTTGCCGGGAAGATGTGGCAGCGCCTTGGTTTACCCCGGTGGATACCGGTGCATTCCGCCTGTGGCCCCATAAACTGCTGGGAGAAGGCCATTTTGTGGCGGTGCTGCGCAAAACAGATGGAGAGGAAACAGAGGTGTCCTTAGAGCCCGGCAAGAAATTGCCCAAGGAATGGGAGACTTTTGCAAAAGATATGGAAATCTCCCTGCCGGCAGGCAAGGCGGTGGCATTTGGCCGGAGTTGGTACTGGGCCCCTGCAGAATTGCCGGACCTAAGAGGTGTGCGGGTGCTGCGACCGGGTCTGGAATTGGGAGAGGAGAAAAAGAATCGGTTCGAGCCGGCACACGCCTTAGCCTTGTGGCTGCCCACCGCATCCCGGACGGAAGCGTTGCCGGCAAACGGCGCTGCCATCGGGGCATATATGCGAGGAGAATTGGTGGAAAGCACCCGGCGGGGATGGACTTTGGTGCAGACAGACGGATACGCCATCGGCTGGGGCAAAGGGGACGGAAAAGTGCTGAAAAACCACTATCCTAAGGGTTTACGCCGATAAATGGGGAGAATTTTGTTCTTTACAGAAGGCTGTGCCTATGGTATAATTATCAGGTGATTTGAATTTTTTGCAAGGAGTGAATCATCCTTGGACAGATATGTTATTAACGGCGGCCATCGGCTGGAAGGCACGGTCACCATCAGCGGCGCAAAAAACGCTGCGGTTGCCATTTTGCCTGCGGCTCTTTTGGTTAATGGCAAATGCCGTGTGGAGAATGTGCCGGATATTTCCGATGTGCGGATTATGCTGAGAATCTTAGCAGATTTAGGCGCAAAAATTGAATATGAGCCCCCCAACACCATCATTCTGGACTGTACGGATATTCACAGCACTTGTCCCAATCCGGAGCAGGTGCGGAAGATGCGGGCCAGTTACTATTTGATGGGCGCACTGCTGAGCCGTTTCCACGAGGCCCATGTGGCGCTGCCCGGCGGCTGCAATTTTGCTTCCCGTCCCATTGACCAGCACATCAAAGGCTTTGCCGCTTTGGGCGCTGATGTGGAAGAGACAGAAGATTATGTAAACTTAAAACCCGGCCCTAAGGGTTTGCAGGGCGCCCGGATCAGTTTGGATGTGGTCAGCGTAGGCGCAACGGTAAATATCATTATGGCCGCTTGCCTGCTGCCCGGCAAGACAGTGATCGAGAACGCCGCCAAAGAGCCTCATATCGTGGATTTGGCCAACTTCCTGAATACGATGGGCGCCCATATTTCCGGTGCCGGTACAGATACGGTGAAGATCACCGGCGTGGAAAGTCTGGAGGGCGGTACTTACGCCATCATTCCCGACCAGATCGAGGCCGGTACATATTTGGCTGCGGTGGCGGCAACCGGCGGCAATGTGCTGGTGCAGAATGTGATTCCCAAGCATATG
>JAFXBH010000306.1 GCA_017521875.1 Oscillospiraceae bacterium | reverse complement strand
GAGATCGAAGACATTATCTGCGTGCCTGCAGAAGATGCGCCGGAAATCTCCGCCAAAAACGGCATTAACATCCATTCCGTGCTGGAAATGATCGTCCGGGATGTTCCCGCCCCCAAAGGCGACCGGGAAGCCCCCCTGCAAGCCCTGATTTTTGACAGCCAGTACGATTCCTACCGGGGCGTCATCGTCTACACCCGGATCAAGCAGGGCACCGTCCGGGCAGGTATGGACATTAAAATGATGGCCACCGGCGCCACTTATAAAGTCGTGGAAGTGGGTACGATGAATCCCAAAGGCCTGACCCCCCGGGAGGCTCTGGGTGCAGGTGAGGTAGGTTACATCACCGCCTCCATCAAAACCGTTTCCGACACGCAAGTGGGTGATACCATCACCGGTGTGGAAAACCCCGCAGCAGAACCCCTCCCCGGCTACCGGCAGGTACAGCCCATGGTTTACTCCGGTGTGTACCCCGCCGACGGTGCCAAATATCAGGATCTGCGGGACGCCCTGGAAAAACTGAAACTCAACGATGCCTCCTTTGTCTACGAACTGGAAAGTTCCATCGCATTGGGCTTTGGTTTCCGTTGCGGCTTCTTAGGTCTGCTCCATATGGAGATCATTCAGGAGCGTCTGGAACGGGAATACAATCTGGATTTGATCACTACCGCCCCCAACGTATCCTACCGGGTCACCACTCTGGACGGTACGACCCGTATGGTGGACAACCCCCTGGACTACCCCGATCCTATGGACATTCAGTTGGCGGAAGAGCCGTTTGTAAAAGTAAACCTGATGGCACCCCAGGAGTATGTGGGCAACATTATGGATTTGGCTACCTCCCGCCGGGGCGAATTTAAGGATATGGTGTATCTGGACGCCAAGCGGGTAGAACTGCACTACGATATGCCCCTGAACGAGATCATTTATGACTTCTTCGACGCCCTGAAATCCCGCACCCGGGGTTACGGCTCACTGGACTACGAACTCATCGGCTACCGGCCCAGCAAACTGGTAAAACTGGACATTCTCCTCAACGGCGACATTGTGGACGCCCTGAGTTTCATTCTCTTTGCGGATAACGCCTATCCCCGGGCCAGAAAGATCTGCGAACGGCTGAAGGAGAACATTCCCCGCGCCCAGTTTGAAATTCCGGTGCAGGCCGCCATCGGCGGCAAGATCATCGCCCGGGAGACCATCAAGGCTCTGCGGAAAGATGTGCTGGCCAAATGCTACGGCGGCGATATCACCCGAAAGAAGAAACTGCTGGAGAAGCAGAAAGAGGGCAAAAAGAGAATGCGTACCTTCGGTACGGTCTCCGTCCCCTCCGAAGCCTTTATGGCAGTACTGAAATTAAACGAAGACTAAACTTTCCTCTTTCGTTGTCATTCCGAGGCTTGCAAGGCAAGCCGTGGGAATCTCTGGGGTGTGCTTCAGATTGCCGCGGCGCCTAAGGCACCTCGCAATGACAAGCAAAAATAATCAAGATCATAACCGGGAGGCAATTATGGCCTTATTTGGCAATAAAAACAAAACCCCATTGGGGATCTATATCCATGTCCCGTTCTGCCGCAGCAAATGCCAGTACTGCGACTTTTACTCCCTGACTACCCGGGAGGATAAAGTGCTGGACGCTTACCAGAACGCAGTCTGCGCCCACATCCGGGAAACCGGCCCTTTGGCGCCGGACTATGTGGTGGATACCATCTACTTCGGCGGCGGCACACCCACTTTCTTCGGCGCTGACGGCATGGCCGCCATCCTGAACACCATTCGGAAATCCTTCAAAGTCTCCCACTCCGCGGAGATCACCTTCGAGGCCAACCCGGATTCCGTTTCCGACCGTCTGCTGCGACGGCTGCGGAGCGAGGGTTTCAACCGGGTCAGTCTGGGTATCCAGTGCGACGATGACGAGATCCTGAAAAAATTGGGCCGTCCTCATAATTACGCCCAGGCGGTGGCTGCGGTAGATCGGATCCGGCGGTACGGATTCAAAAACCTGTCGGTAGACCTGATGTACGGCCTGCCCGGACAGTCTTTGCAGGCTTGGGAGAAGACATTGCAGAATGTACTGAAACTGCGCCCGGAGCATATCAGTTGTTACGGTCTGAAGGTGGAAGAGGGCACACCCCTTTATGAATATCGGGAATTTTGTAATCTGGCTGACGATGATACCCAGGCAGATATGTACCTGTCCGCCATTGACATTCTCCGGCAGCACGGCTACCGGCAGTATGAAATTTCCAATTTTTGCCGGAAGGGTAATGTATCCCGGCACAACTTAAAATACTGGAACGGTGATCCCTACCTGGGCTTCGGCCCCAACGCCAGTTCTGACTTTGGCGGCAGCCGATTCACCATCGTACGGGACTTAAAAAAGTATATTGACGGCATCCGTCACGGCGGTCAGGTGCTGGAAGAAGTCCAGGAGATCGCTCCCCGGGAGCGGGCAGGCGAACACCTGATGATGCGTCTGCGTACCGCCTCGGGCATCGACCCCAAGGTGTACGAACGCCGCTATCTGCTCCCCTTTGCGCCCCTGGAAACTTACCTGGAAGAATGCAAAGAGCGCGGTCTTGCCACCAAAACCTACGACGGCCGCTGGCATTTGACCCCCAACGGATTTTTGGTATCCAACAGTATCATTTCTGATCTTCTGCTGATTCAGGAGCAGAACTGACACCCACTTTCCTGTCCAAAAAGGCGTACAGTTCCATTGCCACCAGACTCAAAGGGATCCACAACAGAAAAAACGGTAAACAGATCTGCCCGTGAAAATTCATGGGCAGATTTCTGTAATCCCACACCCGGTAAGTCCGGTTGAACAGAAGCCCAAAGAGCAGTTCCACGGTGGTGATCACCCCGGCGCCCACCAATCCCCGCGGAAACGAGGGTAATCTGGGCCGGGTGCGGTGGAGTTTCCCCAAAAGCAGAAAGACGCTGCCTCCCGCCAGGAACATACTGCCGTGACTGCGGCCTCGCCAAAGCATCTCCAGCCCCACATAAGCCGCGCCGCCGGTCACAAAAAAGAGAAAAGGTTTGATTTTTGCCACATTCATTCCCCCTTTGCTAGGTTTCCCAAAAAAATCCGGTTAAATACGGAAATAATTCTTGACAAACTGACAAACCCTGTATATAATAACAACGCTGATTTCGGCAATGCCGGAATTTGCAGTGTTTATGGCGGCGTAACTCAGCTGGTAGAGTACCCGGTTCATACCCGGTATGTCACCTGTTCGAATCAGGTCGCCGCTACCAGGCCCGTTGGTCAAGCGGTTAAGACACCGCCCTTTCACGGCGGTAACATGGGTTCGATTC
>JAFXBH010000305.1 GCA_017521875.1 Oscillospiraceae bacterium | reverse complement strand
GGGTTCACATCATTGTGATCGGTGTGCCCCTTTTGATGCTGATTTTCTTCCATAGTGAACTGTCCCGCCTCTTCAAAGTCCTGCCGGAACTGGGATTTGACTCCTGGCAACGAATGGAAACCTATGTGGAGGGGTTCAAACAGTTTTTGAAATTCCCGATTTTTGGCGGATCTTTCTTCCCGGTGGATTTTTGGCCCTATGCTTGGGGAAATGCTCCTGTTTATACGGCCCTGTTCCCACCCCGTTGGCACAATACCCTGGTGCAATTGGTGGCTACCGGCGGCATTACCTGCTTTGCTGCCTATGTCTACCACCGTGTGCAGACATTTGGCCTGTTTACTAAAAACTTCTCCACAGAGAAACTGTTTGCCGGCCTGTCCATCACTGCGTTGCTGCTGACCAGTATGGTAGACTGCCATATGTTCAATATCGGCCCGGTGCTGTTCTATTCCGCAACTCTGGCCATTGTTGAATTTCAATTGAATAAAAAGTGAAAGAATAAAAATCCGGACTGATTTCAGTCCGGATTTTTTGCGTTCCGCCCCCAGTTTCTTCCGCAAAAAGCGATAGACGGCAGACAGTTTTTGTGATACAATAAAAAATACAAGTATAGACAGAGAGCAAATCTGTCTGTCAGTTTATATAGGAGATGAAAAATATGCGTATTTTAGTAACCGGTGGCGCAGGCTATATTGGTTCCCATACCTGCTTGGAACTGCTGGAAAGCGGCTATGAGGTTGTGGTTGTGGACAACTTATGCAACTCCAATATGGAGAGTTTACGCCGTGTACAGGACCTGACAGGAAAGACCGTTCGTTTCTATGAGGGGGATGTGCGGGATGAGGAACTGCTGCGGAAGATTTTTGCAGAAAATCAAATTGACTGCTGTATTCACTTTGCTGGCTTGAAAGCAGTGGGTGAATCTGTGGCGCAGCCTTGGCGTTATTACGATAACAACCTGAATGCTACCATTGTCCTGACAAAGGTGATGCAGGAAGTGGGAATGCAGAATCTGATCTTCTCCTCTTCTGCCACGGTATATACCGAGGGCAACCCCATGCCTTTGCGGGAGACCGCCCGTACCGGTGGCTGTACCAATCCTTACGGCTGGACAAAATATATGACTGAGCAAATTCTGATGGATCTCTGCAGAGCAGAAAAGGCCTGGAGTGTGTGCCTGCTGCGGTACTTTAATCCGATCGGCGCTCATAAATCCGGTATGATCGGGGAAGACCCCCAGGGCATTCCCAATAATCTGATGCCCTATGTCACCCAGGTGGCAGTGGGTCGCCGGGAGCAACTGAGTGTTTTCGGCAATGACTATGATACCCACGACGGTACCGGTGTCCGGGACTACATACATGTGGTGGACTTGGCTAAGGGCCACGTTGCCGCAGTCAAATATGTGATGAATCACACAGGCTGTGAAGCCTTTAACCTGGGTACAGGCACAGGATATAGCGTGTTGGACCTTGTCAATACCTTCCAGCAGGTAAACAATATTTCCGTACCCTACCGCATCACTGACCGTCGTCCCGGTGATTTGGCAGTTTGCTATGCGGCGCCGGACAAGAGCGCAGAACTTCTGGGCTGGAAGGCGGAGAAAAACTTGGCGGATATGTGCCGGGATGCCTGGAATTGGCAGAGCAAAAATCCTAAGGGATATCAATAATCAATTACTATTTTGCATGCAAAAATCGGAGGAATCCTATGGGATTAGGCGCGTTACTTTTACTGGCATTGAGCGTGAGTATGGATGCTTTTGCGGTGTCTATGTGTAAAGGCCTGACGGTCAGAAAGGCCGGCCTGCGGGAGTGTTTGACCTGCGGCGTTTGGTTTGGCGGATTTCAGGCGCTGATGCCTCTTGCAGGTTTCTTTTTGGGAATGCTCTTTGCCGATGCCATTAAAGCCTTTGACCATTGGGTAGCCTTTGGCTTGCTGGCGATTATTGGTATCAATATGCTGAAAGAGGCATTTTCCTCCGAATGTGAGTGCGAGAATTGTGGCGGAGACTTTTCCGTAAAAACGATGTTTGTGATGGCTGTCGCCACCAGTGTAGACGCCCTGGCGGTGGGTATTTCTCTGGCGATGACCGGCATTCCCGTCACCGGAAAGGGGAATATTTTCTTTGCGGTTGCTCTCATTGGCCTGACCACAGGACTGTTCTCCGGTATGGGCGTGAAGATCGGGAATATCTTCGGCAGCCGCTTTGAGAAAAAAGCCCAGATCGCCGGCGGCGTGATCTTGATCCTTTTGGGAGTAAAGATTCTGCTGGAGCATTTAGGTGTACTGTGATGACTGAAAAGAGAAATCGAAAGATTCGCTGGTGTGTGGTACTGCTGATCTGCAATGTGCTGTTTATCTGGGGCAATTCCATGCTGCCCGGTGAAGTTTCCGGTGCCATCAGCGATTGGGTGGGAAAGGTGATAGCAGCCATTTTCTACCACGGTGACGGTGTACCTCAGGCCGGCCGCGGCCTGCTGCGGAAACTGGCCCACCTGACGGAATTTGCCTGTTTGGGTGCATTGCTGACCTGGCTTCTGTCCCTGCTGCAGAAACCCCGTGTATTCGCGATTGCGGCAGGTGTTTTGGTGGCAAGTGTGGACGAGACCATTCAGCGCATTGTCCCGGACCGGGGGCCCAGCATCAAAGATGTACTGATTGATACCTCCGGTGTTTTGCTGGGTATGATTTTCCTGCTGGTTGGGTATACTGTCTGTAAGAAAAAGGCAAAACAACACCAGGAGGATACACCCAAATGAAAAAAATCATTCTGTTTTTGCTGCTGCTGGCGCTGCTTTTTACTTGCGCAGCCTGCAGAAGAAAGAACCCCGATGCCGGAAACCAGCAGCCGCTGCCCGGTACGATGGAAGAAAATGTAAGCAAGTTGATAGAGAAGGAACAACCCCAGTTTATGGGCGGCTTTATGCCCCTTGATCTGAAGGATACCTCAGAAGAGGGACTTTGGGCGCTGAAAGGCTATACCGGGCTGGATTCTGCAGAGTCGATTGCCGATGCTGCCGTGTACGAGCCTATGACCGGAGCCCAGGCATTTTCTTTGGTGATGGTGCGGGTGAAGAATGCAGCCGATGCCAAAACTGTTGCCCAGCAGATGAAGGAGAACATCGATCCCCGCAAATGGATCTGCGCAGGGGCAGACCAGGTAATGGTTGCCGGATACGGAGATACCGTACTGTTTGTGATGGCAGACAGTGGCCTGGGTATTTCTGCGCAGTCCTATGTGGACGGGTACAAAGAACTTTGCGGCGGCAAGGTGGACTTTACCCTGTAAGCAAGATAAAATGCCGGGCGCGCATCTCTGCGCGTCCGGCTTCTGTGTATAACTGTCCTGTCAACAAAGGAGGAAGTGTATGCTGTTTTCCAGCATTCCGTTTTTGTATTACTTTCTGCCGGTGATCCTGCTGTGCTATTTCCTCGTTCCCCAAAAAATGAAAAATGCAGTGCTGCTGGTATTCAGCCTGATTTTCTATGCCTGGGGGGAGCCGAAGTATGTCCTGCTGATGCTGGCGACGATTTTACTTTTTTACTTCTGTGGCATCGCCATTGGCAGAGCAGAAATGCAAAACTGGAAGAAGTTTTGGCTACTGGTGTCAGTGGCTGTTAGTTTAGGCCTGCTGGCGGTGTTCAAATATGCGGATTTTTTCATCACCGGATTCAATACCCTCACTGGATTCCAAGCACCCCTTCTGCGCCTGGCACTGCCCATCGGTATCAGTTTCTATACCTTCCAAAGTCTCAGTTATACCATCGATGTCTATAGGGGCGTAGTGCCGGTGCAAAAGAATCCGGTGAACTTTGCCGCCTATGTGACATTATTTCCCCAACTGATCGCCGGCCCCATTGTCCGGTACGCCGATGTGAACAGGGAACTGGATAGCCGCACCCATAGTCGTGAGGATATTTTCTGCGGCCTGCGGCGTTTTCTCATCGGCTTGGGAAAGAAAATCCTCATTGCTGATCAGTTTGCTTTGCTGACGGAACTGTTTCGGGGGTCGGATACCCCGTCGGTACTGTTCTGCTGGCTCTACGCCGTTGCTTTTATGCTCCATATCTATTTCGATTTTTCCGGATATTCGGATATGGCCATTGGCCTGGGACGGATCTTCGGCTTTCATTTCAACGAAAATTTCAATTATCCCTATATCTCCCAAAGTGTCACGGAATTCTGGCGCCGGTGGCATATGAGTCTTGGAAGTTGGTTCCGGGACTATGTGTATATCCCTATGGGCGGCAACCGGGTGAAAACAGGCCGCTGGGTACTGAATATTCTGACAGTTTGGATTCTGACTGGCCTGTGGCACGGCGCGGCGTGGAATTTTGTGCTTTGGGGACTGTTTTTTGGCATTTTATTGCTGGCAGAAAAGTGGCTGCCCTTTTTACAGAAACTGCCTGCTGCGGTAAAACACGCCTATGTGCTTTTGCTGGTGTGTATCAGTTTTGTGTTGTTCAATGCCCAAAGCATATCTCAGGCAGGACAGGATCTGCGGGGAATGTTCGGGTTAAGCGGGATTCCCCTGTGGACACCGGAGGCACTTTATTACCTGAAAAGTTTCTTTATCCTGTTTGCTGTTGGAATTCTTGGGGCAACACCGCTGGTGAAGCGGGTGGGGGAGAGACTCTCCGGCACCATAGCCGGTGGGATCCTGGAGCCGATCATTCTGCTGGCATTGTTGTTACTATCCACGGCTTGCCTTGTGGACGGATCTTTCAGCCCGTTCCTGTATTTCCGTTTTTAGGGGGTACAAAATGAGAAAAAATATTCGTAATATTGGTATCTGCACCGTGGTGGCGGTGTGGATCTTACTCACAGTCATTGCTTGGTTTCATCCTGCAAAATCCATTTCTCAATCGGAGCGAAGACCTTTGCAGCAGATGCCGGAATTCTCTGCGGACAAATTTCTGGACGGCAGTCTTGCACGGGATTTTGAAAGTTATACCTTGGATCAATTTCCCCTGCGGGAGGATTTCCGTACCCTGAAAGCCCTGTATGCTTACAATGTCCTGCAGATGAAAGATAACAACGGTATCTATCTGGAAGACGGCTACGCCGCCAAGTTGGAGTACCCCCTGAATCAGGCGTCTATATCCAACGCATTGAAAAAATTCAATGTCATCTACCATCGCTACCTGAAAGATCACCACGATCATATCTATGTATCGGTAATTCCGGATAAAGGATATTACCTGGCGTCGGAGAACGGATATCCGACAATGGATTATGAAGACTTGTTCCGCCAGGTGGCAGAGGGAATGCCCTGGGCACAAATGATCGACATCACCGGTGGACTGGACATTTCCCATTACTACCGCACCGATACCCATTGGCGGCAGGAGAAACTGGTGCCGGTGGCCAGAATCCTCAGCAGAGCCATGGGAGTCACGCCTCCGGAAGAGGGAAATTTCACCGCTGTTCCTGTAACCGGAGCATTTTACGGTGTTTACCACGGACAGGCGGCACTGCCTATGGGCGGAGAGGAATTGCTGGTGATGGAAAATGCAATGCTCTCTGCTTGCCGGGTCTATTATTGGGAGACCGGAGAATATAAGGGGATCTACGACCGGGAGAAACTCTCCGGATTAGATCCCTATGATGTATTTCTCTCCGGCCCGCAGTCAGTGCTGACCATAGAAAACCCCAACGCCGACCCCAACCGGGAACTGGTCATTTTCCGGGACTCCTTTGCCAGCGCGTTAGCGCCGCTGCTCACCGAAGGCTATGGAAAAATCACCTTGGTGGATATCCGCTATGTCAGTTCTGACCTGCTGGAAGAATACCTGCCGGCGCAAAATGCAGATGTGCTGTTTCTGTACAGTACCCTGATTCTGAATAACAGTACCACATTGAAATAAAAAAAACGGAGGGCAGTTTGCAGCCCTCCGTTTTTTGCAATTTTCCACTTGACGAAAAATGGGAATATGATATGATAATTATGCAAAAATATGGCACATTGTGCCTGTTTGGACATAAAGTGTTCACATCTTTTTGATAGAATGATAAAAAAGGCGAATAGGAGCATCTTATGGATACATACGAACAAGAATATAATACGGTCGTTGAACAAGACTCTCCCTTTGCGGATTCTCCCTATGAATGCGTTAGCGTAGAGCCTACGCCCCCGGCGCGGAAGAAATCTTCCGGCAAAAAGGTCAGAAATGTGATCATTGTGGCGTTGTTGATGATTTTGTGCTGCGTTGTCACTGCCATCGTGGCCAATGTGATGTGGGAAGGGAAACTTTCCCGTATGGAAACGGCTATGAATGAAAAATTTGAAGCCATGCAGCAGGTCTATGAAGAATCTCAGACTTCTACCCAGCCTACTGTCAGTCCGGACGCCCAACTGCCTGTAACCGGTCCTATGACCCCCAGTCAGGTATACGCCGGCAATGTGGATGCTGTGGTTGCAGTGATCGCTTTCTATAATGGTGGCACAGAAGGTGGCGCCGGCTCCGGATTCATTATGTCTTCGGATGGCTATGTGGTCACCAATTTCCATGTGATCGAAGGTGCTGAAAAATTGCAGGTCGTTCCCCACGGCAAGGAAGCAGTGGATGCAGAAGTGGTGGGCTACGACAGTGCCAACGATATTGCTTTGCTGAAAATAGAGGGGGAAAACCTGCCCTGCGTCAAGTTTGGCAGCAGCGATAAATTGGTGGTAGGCGATATGGTGGCAGCCATCGGTAACCCTTTGGGTGAATTGACCGCCAGTCTGACCGTTGGCTATGTCAGCGCCAAGGACAGAATCGTCAATACCGACGGTACTGTGATTAATATGCTCCAGACCGATGCGGCAATCAACTCCGGCAACTCCGGCGGCCCGCTGTTCAATATGAACGGTGAGGTGGTGGGTATTACCACCGCCAAATATTCCGGCAACAGCAATTCCGGCGCCAGCATCGAAGGACTTGGCTTCGCCATTCCCATAGATGATGTGGTGGGAATCCTGTCCGATCTGAAGACTTACGGTTATGTAACCGGCGCATATTTGGGCATCTACGCCCGGGATGTGTCTGCTTCCGCCCAGTCTTACGGACTGCCTGCAGGCGCATATGTAGAAGATGTTCTGGCAGGCTATGCTGCCGAAAAGGGTGGTATCCGGGTAGGTGATATCATTGTAAATCTGGGCGGTTATGATGTGGACTCTCTGACCACATTGACCCGTGTGCTTCGCAGATTTAAGGCCGGAGAAACCATCTCTGTTACTGTTTACCGCAACGGAAATCAGGAATACCTGTCTGTCACGCTGGACGAAAAGCCGGCAGAAGAGCCGGAGCAGACGCCCGATGAGGATTCTTCCGGCGTACCCAACTTCGGAGAAGCATTTAAGGATTGGTTTGACCATATTCTGCCTTTTAACCCCTTTGGATAATATAGAATAGCAGGACCCTTCTGCGGCATATACTACCTGTGCCGGAAGTTCTGCTGCAGGAGGATAAACCCGTGAATAACAAAAATACATCAGGCAAGGGAAAGCGAGTCGCGCTGATCGCTCTGACAGTCATTCTTGCGCTGATTTTGGTGGTGTTGATCGTAGCCACCGCCTATATGGAACGGATGCTGAATCTGATCAATAAAAATCCCGATGACAGCACCATGTCCCAGGAGGAATATGAGCAATATCTGAAGGATCAACTGGCAACAGAGGAAACAGGCTTCACCGGAGAGACCATTGATCCGGAGGATGTGGAACTGAACCTGAATGACAAGCCGGTGGAAGAGCAGGATCATATTGTCAATATTATGCTCATTGGCCAGGATCGCCGTCCCGGAGAGGGAAGAACCCGCTCTGATGTGATGATTCTTTGTACCCTGAATAAGACCACCAAGGAACTGACCATGACATCCTTTATGCGAGATCTGTATGTGGCAATCCCCGGTTACAAGGATAATAAAATGAATGCCACCTATACCTTTGGCGGTATGAAATTGCTGGACAAATGTCTGGAGAACAATTTCGGTGTAAAGGTAGACGGCAATATCGAAGTGGACTTTGACGGCTTTGCGGATATTGTGGATCTGCTGGGCGGTGTGGATATTTACCTGTCCAATGCGGAAGCAAACCACCTGATCTATAACGGCTTCAGCGCCGTGCAGGGCATGAACCATTTAAGCGGTGAAGCCGCGCTGATGTATACCCGTAACCGCTCTGTGGGCAATTCGGACTTTACTCGCACCGAGCGGCAGAGAAAAGTGCTCAATGCCCTTTTTGAAAAGTGCAGAGGCATGAATTTGGGCCAACTGCAGAACCTGATGGAAAAGGCGCTGCCCATGATCACCACAGATATGTCCAATCGGGAACTGTTGGATTTGCTGGTGGATGTGGTGCCGTTGCTGGCGGATATGCAGGTCAATACTAACCGGATTCCTGCCGATGGCACATTCTCCGATGCCTATATTTCCGGTGTAGGCAGTGTGCTGGTACCGGATCTGGAGGCCAACAGAGCCGTTTTGGACAAAATTATGGGTAAAACTGAAGAGTAAACAAGAGCCCCGGGTGCTAAGCACCCGGGGCTTTGTGTTTATAAAGTTTGCGCAGCCAGCATCTGGCATAGATCGTTACGAATTTCCGCGGCGAGAGGGGAATGCTGCAAAGCCTTCTGCATTTCGGCGGTGTCAAACCGACAGCCGGTGAGGGCGGATTCTACTGCCTCCGGCAAAGTCCAGTCCATAGAGTCGGAATAGAGTTTTGCCCCGGAGATGATGCCGTCCTTGGCATCCAGTTGCAAATTTATGTGCCCCCAAGAGAAATGGGATTCACAGGAGAAAGAGAAGGGCAGGGGCGTGCCGTACAGGTATTCCCAAGAGCCGTACGCGTTACGCAACGCATCGATGGCCGCCTTGTCTTCTTCGGTCAGCACCAGAGGTTCTGCATTTCCGCCGTAAATATCGGTAAAAGCGGCAACCATATACTGCTTCATCCGGTCGATGGTCAATGCAGGCGCCAGTTCTGTCAGATTTACCACCCGGCTCCGTACAGAGGCGATGCCCTTGGCCTCCAGTTTGGCCTTGGGAGGACTTAAATATCGGCCCAATTTCTCCCGATCCACATTCACCATTAGTGTACCGTGGTGATAGGCGTGGGTGCGGTTTTGGAAGAATGCGTTGCCTGAGAACTTCCGACCGTCAGCCAGCAGATCGTTCCGGCCGGATTTTTCCGCTGTAATCCCGGCAAGAGCGCAGGCTTTTTGGATCACAGATAACTGCTTATCCAGATCGTAATCCTCTTTGCCCATAATAAATGTGAAATTCAAATTTCCTAAGTCGTGGTACACAGCGCCGCCACCGGAGAGCCGACGGGCCAATTTGCCGCCCTCTTCTTCCAAAAGGGAAGTGCGGCATTCCAGCCAGGGATTTTGATTCCTGCCAATGACCACCGTGTTCTTGTTCTGCCACAGATACAGTAGACACGCCCCTTGAGGAACAATGTCCATCAGCCGTTTTTCTGTTGCCAGGTTATTGTGGGGATCAAAGCCGTCGCCCTCAAAAATAAAAAGTTTTGTAATCATAAATGTGCCTTTCTCGATAGGGTTCGGGGATATTATAAAATAGGATAGAAATTTCGTCAATGATAAAAATGTGAAAAGTTCTTGACAAATTTTGTGTGGTAGTGTTATATTTGTTATAACATAATAACATTTTAACATTCGAGGTAGTGTTATGAATCAGATTCGTCTCAACAGAATGAAGACCTATATTGAAAAGAAGAATGTGGTGACCATCAAGGAACTGCAGACGCTCTTTCCTGAGGTATCGCTAATGACCATTCACCGGGATTTGGATGCATTGGCAGAGGAAGGTTCTGTGGTGAAATTCCGTGGAGGTGCCAAGTCGGTGCTCCATAACGGTGATCCGGAATTCAATGTTCGGATCAGCGAAAATAATTCCGGAAAGTTTGCCATTGCCCAAAAAGCCATGGAACTGCTGCAGCCCCACAGTTCGGTTTTTCTGGATGCCAGCACCACCAATTTAATGCTGGCCAGAAGTCTGCCGGATATGAATTTGAACATTATCACCACCGGCCCCAGCATTGCGCTGGAACTGTGCAGACTTCATAATCCGGTTGTAACCTTGTGCTGTGGCACCATAAATCGGAAAAATCTGGCACTTTCCGGGCAAAATACTTTGGAAATGTTAGATAAGATCAATATCGACCTTGCATTTATCGGCGTATCCGGTTGCAGTGTGGAGGCGGGATTTACCTGCGGCACGGAAGGGGATATGCTGGTCAAGCGTATGGTGATCCAAAAAGCCCGTACCAGTGTGGTGATGTGTACCCGGGAAAAACTCAAATGTCTGATGCCCTATACATTCGCCCAGTTTTCCGATGTGGATTATCTGATTTCCGACGAACCGCTGCCGGAAGTGTTCCGGGTGGCCGCCAAAGAAGCCAATATGAAAATATTGTGACAGCAAACACCGAATTCTGCCCACATTGGGAGAATTCGGTGTTTTGACTTTTGTGGTAAATAACTATTGACGAACAGTGGTAAGTGGTGTTATAATTAACAGGCTATAACAATGGGGGAATTTGGACACAAATCCCCTGAATAATAAAGGAGGCTATTCCATTGGCAAATGCAGTCATTATGCCCAAGGCGGGCATCACCGTGGAAAGTTGTATCATTGGTGAGTGGGTGAAGAAAGTCGGCGACACCGTGAATGTGGGCGACGTTTTGTTTACCTACGAAACCGATAAGGCCAGCTTTGAATGCGAATCCACCGCAGCAGGTACCTTGCTGGACATCTTCTTTGAAGAAGGCGACGAAGTACCTTGCCTGGTAAACGTCTGTGCCGTGGGCAACCCCGGCGAAGACACTTCCGCTCTCCGTGGCGGCTCCGCTGCTGATGCAGCAGAAGCACCCGCAGAAGCACCTGCAGCCGCACCTGCCGCTGCCGCAGCACCTGCTGCAGCCGCTTGCGCTACCAAGGCCCGTGGCGTTCTGATGCCCAAGGCCGGTATCACCGTTGAAAGTTGTATCATCGGTGAGTGGCTGAAAAATGTTGGCGACCAGGTAAAGGTTGGCGACATTCTGTTTACTTACGAAACCGACAAGGCATCCTTCGAGTGCGAGTCCACCGAAGAAGGCGAACTGTTGGCCATCTTCTACGAAGCCGGCGACGAAGTTCCCTGCCTGGAAAATGTATGCGCCGTTGGTCCTCACGGCGAACCCACCGATTGCCTGAAGGGTATTGGCGGCACTCCCGCAGCCAGCGAGGCGCCTGCTGAAACCGCAGCCGCTCCTGTTGCTGAAGCCGCACCTGCTGCCGCCGGCGCTCAGACAGTGATTATGCCCAAGGCTGGCATCACTGTGGAAAGTTGCATCATCGGCGAATGGCTGAAGAAGGTTGGCGATTCCGTAAAGGAAGGCGATATTCTGTTTACTTATGAGACCGACAAGGCCTCCTTCGAATGTGAATCCACCGCTACCGGTACGATTCTGGAGATCCTCCATGAGGCTGGCGACGAAGTGCCTTGCTTGGATGCAGTTTGCACCATCGGTGTTCCCGGCGCAGCCGCAGCCCCTGTTGCTGCTGCCAATTCCGGCGCAGCCGTATCTCCCAGAGCCAAGAAACTGGCCGCTTCCGCAGGCGTGGACGCCACTCTGGCAACCGGCACCGGCCCCAACGGCCGTATTATCGAGCGGGATGTCCGTGAATTGATGGCCAATCCTCCCGTTGTGGCTCAGGCTGCTCCTGCAGTGCAGGCCGCACCTGCTGCAGCCCCTGTCGCTGCTGCTCCCGCTCCTGCTGCTGCAGCACCTGCTGCACCTGCCGCAGAGGCCGAGTACAAGGATGTGAAGTTCAGCGGTATCCGTCGTGCAATCAGCAAGTCTATGACCACCTCTTTGCACACCATGGCCCAGTTGACCCACAACACTTCCTTCGATGCTACCGCAATTCTGAACTACCGCAAGCAGTTGAAGGCTGCCGGCGGCGAATATGCAGGTATCACCCTGGGCGACATCGTGCTGTACGCTGTTTCCCGCACCCTGCTGAACCACCCCGATCTGAACGCCAATATGCTGGATGACAACAACATCCGTCTGTTCAACCATGTAAACCTGGGCGTTGCAGTGGATACTCCCCGCGGCCTGATGGTTCCCACCATTCGTCACGCTGACGAAATGAGCCTGCTGGAGATCTCCAAGGCAGTGAAGCAGTTGGCCGCTGAGTGCCGTGACGGTGCCATCAACCCGGACAAGCTTTCCGGCGGCAGCTTCACCGTGTCCAACCTGGGCAATATGGGTGTGGAGTTCTTCACTCCTGTTATCAATCCTCCCCAGACCGGTATCCTGGGTGTCTGCGGTACTGTGGACCGTGTCCGGAAGGCTGCTGACGGCTCTATCGAGATCTATCCTGCTATGGGCCTGTGCCTGACCTATGATCACCGCGCAGTGGATGGTACTCCTGCAGCTAAGTTCCAGAAGGAGCTGTGCAGCAATTTGGAGAACTTCACCACACTGCTTGCCAAGTAAGAAGAGGAGGAGTAAGTTATGCCTAAGAGTTTATTTGTAGATCCTTCTGTAGTCCGTGCTCCCGGTAAGGTCACCTTCAATGACATTCCTGTCAACCAGTATAATAAGACTATTCAGGAAGAGCTGGACTCCGGTAAGTTCACCAAGGAAGAT
>JAFXBH010000304.1 GCA_017521875.1 Oscillospiraceae bacterium | reverse complement strand
TGATGGTAGTTCATACGGATCCTCCTTTGGTGTTTGGTGTGTGGTAACTCTATTCTACCAGAGATCCGTATGAACTTCTCTTTATTTTTCTAAAGTGTTGCACTTGATAGTATAATTCACCGAAATAGCAAAGAGGAGTATGGCATTGCCATACTCCTCTTTTTTACTTACCGGGGTTTTCCGCAGTATTGCTGCCGTCACCCACCAGACCCAGCCGGGCAGCCGCGTCCTCACGCATTTTGTATTTCAGGATCTTACCTGCCGCATTCATGGGAAAACTATCCACGAATTCAATGTATTTTGGCACTTTATGACGGGCCATGCTGGCCTTGATGTAGGCAGTCATCTCCTCTACCGTCACTGCACCGGATTCTTTCAGGATAATGCAGGCCATGATTTCTTCGCCATACTTCTTATCCGGCACACCGATGACCTGTACATCCTTCACTGCCGGGTGGGTGTAGATAAACTCCTCGATCTCCTTGGGATAGATGTTTTCACCGCCCCGGATGATCATATCCTTCAGCCGGCCGGTGATCCGCACATTGCCCTGTTCGTCCATGCAGGCCAGGTCACCGGAGTGGAGCCACCCCTCCCGATCAATGGTATCGGCGGTAGCCTGAGGCATTTTGTAGTAACCCTTCATAGTGTTGTAACCCTTGGCGCAGAACTCGCCGTTGACACCGGGGGCAACTTCCTCCCCAGTCTCCGGGTCGACGATCTTGCACTGGACATGGGGAAATGCATAACCCACTGTGTCGGTACGGACTTCCAGAGAATCCGTCCAGGCCGACATGGTATTGCCGGGGGCGCATTCCGTCTGGCCGTAAACAGACACGATGCCGTACATATTCATCTCGTCCGGTCTTGCGGCCCGGCGCATCAGTTCCGGAGGGCAGCCTGCGCCGGCCATAATGCCGGTACGCATATGGGAGAAATCCGTCTTCCGGTAATCCGGGTGGTTAAACATGGCGATAAACATAGTGGGAACGCCATTGAAGCAAGTAATCTTCTCCTGGTTGATACAAGCCAGAGAAGCGGTTGCGGAGAAATAGGGCATGGGACACATGGTAGCGCCATGGGTCATGGAGGAAGTCATAGACAGGGTCATACCGAAGCAGTGGAACATGGGCACTTGGATCATCATACGATCCGCGGTGGAAAGTCCCATCCGGTCACCGATACACTTGCCGTTGTTCACCACATTATAGTGGGTCAGCATCACACCCTTGGGGAAGCCGGTAGTGCCGGAGGTGTACTGCATATTGCATACATCATCAGGCCGGACGGCCGCAGCCATCTGCGCCACCTGTTCCCGGCTTACCAGTTCATATCTGGCCATTGCCTCATCAAATGTTAAACAGCCGGGTTGCTTGAATCCCACAGTGATCACATTCCGCAAAAACGGCAAACGCTTGCAGTGGAGCGGATCGCCGGCCTTGGTTTTGGCAATCTCCGGGCACAGTTCGTTGATGATCTGAGCATAATTGGAATCCAGACAGGAATCGATCATCACCAATGTATGGGTGTCGGACTGGCGCAGCAGGTACTCTGCCTCATGGATTTTATAAGCGGTATTGACTGTGACCAGCACCGCGCCGATCTTGGTGGTGGCCCAGAATGTGATATACCACGCAGGCACATTGGTGGCCCAAATTGCCACCTTTGAGCCGGCCTTTACACCCATAGACACCAGCGCTCTTGCAAACCGGTCCACATCCTCCCGGAACTGGGCGTAAGTACGGGTGTAGTCCAAAGTGGTATATTTGAAACAGTACTGATCCGGGAATTCTTCCGCCACCCGGTCCAGCACCTGGGGGAATGTCAGGTTGATCAGTTCGTCTTTTTTCCAGATGTACTGGCCGGTGCCGTCGTGGTTGGGGTAGAGTTTCTTCTTCATGCCCCGGGTGGAATGGAACCGAGCCATATAGTTGACAAAGTACGGGAAAATGATTTCCGGGTCCTGCAGATCTTCCAACCATTCCGGCTTCCATTCCAAGGAAATAAAACCGTCGTAGTTGACGCTGGACAATGCACGCATCACATCGTCGATGGGCATCGTACCCTCGCCGATCAACTGATACACCCCATCATCGTCAGAATCCCGCAAATGCACATGGCAAACATAGGCGCCCAGATTCTTGATGGTGGCATCCCCGCTCTCGCCGAAATCCCGGTAGGGGTGATGGACATCCCACAATGCGCCCAAATAGTCGCTGGCAAATTGATCCAGCATACGCCGCAGCCGGGCAGTATCTCCATAGATACCACTGGTTTTCAGCAGCAGCGAGACCCCTGTTTTCTCTGCCACAGGCATCAGTTGACACAAAGCATCGTAGACCTGTGCTTCGTTATCTTTCAGGGCACAGGCGACCACATATTTTACATGGGCATTTCCTGCCACTTCCATCAGGTTTGTCAAGGTTGCCACTGCATCCGGGTCCGCAGACAGATCGCAGGAAGTGTCAAAACAGGGAATGGTCAGTTTCTTTTCCCGCAGATCCCGCACCGTGGCGGCAGTCTGGTACTGGTGAAATGGGCCGCCCTTGGAGAGCATATCTTCAAATTTCGGCAGATTATACACTTCGATACCGGCAAAACCCATATCCAAAGCAGTATCTACCATTTCTGCCCAAGTCAGTTCCGGCCAGCCTCGGGTAGAGAACGAAAGTTTCATACTTCATCCTCCTCGTAAACAATCTTGTTCAAGGCGCTTAAGTAGGCGTGAATACCAGCCGCCACAATATCGGTGGAAATACCCTTGCCGGAGTACACTTTTCCGCCGTTGCGGAGTTTCACCACTGTCTGACCCATAGCCTCCCGGCCTTCGGTCACCGCCTGCAACTGGAAATCGTCCAGTTCGTAGTGACAACCGGTGATCTTCTCAATGGCCACAAAAGC
Organism: Oscillospiraceae bacterium; assembly: GCA_017521875.1. Classification (GTDB taxonomy): domain Bacteria; phylum Bacillota; class Clostridia; order Oscillospirales; family Oscillospiraceae; genus Faecousia. The sequence goes on along the minus strand of JAFXBH010000304.1, from coordinate 2,996 downwards.
GGCATCGATGGGGCCGTCACCAATGGACACACCCTCCATAGGCTGATCATTCTTCATCAGTTTGATATGGGCGGTGGAAGAAATGGTATTGCCGGAAGTGATGACGAAAGTATCCAGTTTATAGGTGGGAGGTACTTGCAGGGCGGCAGATGCGATAATGGCATCCAGTTCCTTGGAACTGACCCGCTCTTTCTTGGCTGCGATCCGCTGGAACGCGTCAAACACCTTCACACTGTCATCTTCGGACAGGTCGTAACCCAATCGCTGGGCCACCTTGGTTACGGCAGCAATGTCATCGTGGACTGTCAGATAAACCTCTGCCTCTGCGGCAACAAAATCCGCCCCAGCGCCTTTTCCCTTCACGGCCTGACAGATCTGGCAGACCCGATCCATAATGCGGCTGAGTTGGGTCATTTCCACCGTGCTGGTCGCGCCGAAACTATCCCCTCTGGCAGACAAGATCTTTGCCAGATTGGCAATGCTGGCGGTATCAATGGGATAGGCAGCAGCCTTCACTTCCCTCACGCCCTCGCATACAGATGCAATGGCGCAGGAATCTGCCATAGACAGAGCATTGGAGCAGGACACACCCACATTTATATTGGCCATTTCCGGCACGGCCTGATACAGTTCTTTGATAAACCGGGCAAATTCCGCAGGCAGCATCGTACCGGCAGTATCGCATATGGTAACGGTGGTTGCGCCGGCAGCAATGGCTGCGGCCACTGCCTTTGCCAGAAATGCCGGGTCTGCCCGGGTGGCATCGTCTGCCAGGAATTCCACATCACTGCACAACGCCTTACAGGCGGCAACGGTATCGGCAACGGAAGTCAGCATAGCGTCCGGCTTTTTGTGATACAGATACTCCATCTGCACAGCGCTGACTGCGCCGCAAACCTGCAGACGGGGGAACTTGGCCTGCTGCAAAGCCGCCCACGCCTGCTCGGGGCCATCTTTCGATAACTGCACCGGAACGGCCACCACGCTGTTCATAACCGCGGCGGCAATGGATTTGATTCGCAAACTGTCCACTCTGGCATTCTCAATGCCTTCCAGTTCGATCACAGATACGCCCAACTTATCCAGCAATTTGGACAGTTCGATTTTCTCCTTAAAGGACAGGCTGAAGCCATCTGCCACCTGTTTCATTGTTACATCAGACAGTTTGATCGTGTTCATAACGGGCAACTCCTTAAAACAAAAAATAAATACCCTGAGATCCTAAGACCTCAGGGACGAAATCAATTCGCGGTACCACCCTGCTTATCCTCCAAAGGGGAGGATCTCTCTCGGACTTCCAACAAAGTCCCAGCCTGTAACGGGGCGACCGGGTTTCATTACTGGCTTACGCGTTCACAAAACCGACTCAGGAACCAGTCTGCCCAATTGCTTCACACCGGCTCACACCACCCGCCGGCTCTCTGGAGTGTCCCAAAAGGGCTTTATTTCCGTCAAAGTCTTTGTCATATTGGAGATATTTAACCACAAAAAATCCATTTTGTCAACAGAAATAAAATTTTTCTTGTTTTTGTGAGAAAAACATTTGACTTTTCGTCGCGAACATGTTACAGTATGTGCAATATGAAAACGGCTTTGACGAAGACGGTCAGATCACCGCAGTCTCCAGAGAGTTGGCGTAAGGTGCGAGCCAATGATTGCCGATCTAAGTACCCATCCCTTCCGAGCCGGAAAACTGAAGCCCCCAGTAGTAGGTTTTCCCGTCTGCCCGCGTTAAGGGATAGCGCTTAGTGGAGCGTGAAGGGGCAACTTTGGTTGCAATTTGAGTGGTACCGCGGGTATGCTTTGCTCGTCTCAAGAACGGAAGTTTCTTGAGACGTTTTTTATTATCATTTGGTTTGCATGAAAGGAGATCGCCATGACAAACACCAATACTTCTAGCCAACTGATGGATATTGCCGCCCGTATCCGAGGGATGCGGGAAATTCTGGGCTACAGCACCCAGAAGATGGCAGAGCAAACGGAAATTACAGAGGAACTCTACCGCCAGTATGAAACCGGTGCCGTAGACCTGCCTTTTACATTTTTACACAAATGCGCCAAGGTGTTCGGCATTGAGATCACCGTTCTGCTGGAGGGCCACAGCGCCAAACTGTCCGGCTATACCGTAACCCGCCGGGGTAAGGGTCTGGTCACCGCCAGTGAAGATGGTATTACCATTCAGGATATGGCCCCTATGTTCCGCAAGAAACTGGCCAACCCCTACTGGGTCACCTACCAGTATTCTCCCGAATTACAGGATAAACCTATCCACACCACCACCCACACCGGTCAGGAATTTAACATGGTGATCAAGGGTGCTATGCGGATCAAAGTGGGCGACCACGAGGAGATTTTGCGGGAAGGCGACAGCATTTTCTACAAATCCTCCACCCCCCACGGTATGATCGCCATTGACGGCCAGGACTGCGTGTTCCTGTCCATGATCATGGCTTCCGACACCACCGACCAGCCTCTTTACATCGGTCAGAGCCGCAAGGGCAAGCCCGAGCAGAAACTTCTGTGTAACAAATTCGTCAACGCCCAAGAGGACGAAAACGGTGTACTGCAGGGTGTCTCTTTCTCCGATGCGGATACCTATAATTTCGCATTCGACACCGTGGACGCCATTGCCCGTCGTGAGCCTGAGAAACTGGCGATGATCCATGTGGCCAATGATATGACCGAGCGCCGCTTTACCTTTAAAGATATGAAGGACGCGTCCAGCCAAAGCGCCAACTACTTCAAGTCCCTGGGTATTAAGCGGGGCGATCGGGTGATGTTGGTGCTGAAGCGGCACTACCAGTTCTGGTTTGCCATCTTAGGTCTGCACAAACTGGGCGCCATCGCCATTCCCGCCACCAACCAACTGATGGAACACGATTTTGTCTACCGTTTCCAGGCGGCGGATGTAAGCGCCGTTCTCTGTACCGCCGACGGCAATACGGCAGAGCAGGTAGAACTGGCAGAAAAGACCGCCAATATGAACATCACCAAGA
>JAFXBH010000303.1 GCA_017521875.1 Oscillospiraceae bacterium | reverse complement strand
ATGCTGGGGAGCAGCCTTGGGCTTATCTTCCTCTGTGGTGCCAACCATCGCCTGCAGGTTTGCGGAGATCTCATCTGCAACGGCATCGGTGGCGTCCGGCTCACGGTCGTAATCAAAGGCAGTTGCCGGCGCTTTTGCAGGGCGGTTGGTTGCCTTGATCTGATCCAGAGACTGGAGACAGGCACGGATCTGCTCCTGGAGACTGTCGATCTTCCGGGTGGCAACCTGCCGCGCCTCTTCCACACGCTCGTTTTCTGCTGCGATCAATGCATCTGCATTCTTTGCATTTTCAACGGCGGCGGCGTTGGCGTCGTTAAGCATCTGTGTGCATTTTGCCTCTGCTTCTTTAACCATCAAATCGCAAGTTTTTTGCGCGTTCACAATGGCGTCTTTCATACTGGCTTCATTCTTGCGATATTCTTCCAGTTTGCTGACAAGAACTTTCATCTTGCTTTTCAGCAGCGCGTTTTCTTTGTAAAGGGTAATATAGTCTTCGGTAAGGGGTTCCAGGAATGCATCCACATCGTCCATACTGTAGCCGCCGAAGGTGGCCTTGCCAAAAGAGATCTGATCAATTTGTTGCGGTGTAAACATAATCTATTTCTATCCTTTCCGGCGCCAATTAATAACTGGCGACCTCTGCCTGGACATTTTCCAGATCACCCACTACATCCATATTGTGGGGGCAGAACAGGTAAGTAGACTGTGCGATCTTCTTAACACTACCGTCAACGGCATAAACAGCGCCGGAGAGGAAGTCTACGACACGGCGGGTCAGCGCCTTGTCAACATTTTCCATATTCAGAATAACAGCCTTTTTCTTACGCAGTTCGTCAGCAGCCTTTGCAGCATCGTCGAAAGTTTTTGCGTGGAACAAAACGACTTCCTGCTTGCCGGAGTTCATATTCAGAACCTGACCGCTGAAACCGGAAGATGCGGGCGTAGCAGAAGCAGCAGGCGCAGAAACATCTTCGGCAATGGTGTTGGCAAAGGGAGAAACGCGGCGGCCTGCCCGGGGAGCAGGTTCCTGCTCTACGGCATCAAAGCCTTCCACATCGTCGTAATCTTCATCATAGTCATCATCGGAATAGGGCTGGGTGAATTTTTTAACATTATCCCAAAAACTCATTTCTCTGTTTCCTCCTAAAGTAAGTTCACATCATGATTGATGAGAGTTTACATAGTCACGGGCACCAAAAATTCCGGTGCCTATACGAATCATCGTACTGCCGCAGGCAATGGCATCCCGGAAATCATCAGACATACCCATAGACAAAATCTCTACCCATACATTATCGTATTTTTTTGCCGTTATGTCAACAGCAAGGGCATAAATTTTTTGAAAAAATTTGCGATTATCGCCAGAATTTTGACAAATCGGGGGGATAGCCATCAAACCTTTCACCCGAATGTTGGGAAATGCGCCGATTTTTTCCAAAACACCATCCAGTTCTTCCGGGGCAAAACCGGACTTGCTCTCCTCATTGCCGATGTTAATTTCCAAAAGAACATCCTGCGTCAGGTTCTGCTTGGATGCTTCTTTTTGGATCGCCTCTAAAAGGCGCAGGGAATCGACACTCTGTATCAAGTCCACTCTGCCAACCACCTGGCGGACTTTGTTGGTCTGCAGATGACCGATAAAATGTACCGGCGCGCCCCGGTAGGCATCTTCGGCAAGTTTTGCGGTGAGTTCCTGGACACGGTTTTCGCCACAGCAGTCAACGCCGGCGGCTACAGCCTCCCGTACCCGCTGGGCATCATTCATTTTAGAGGCGGCGCAAAGTAAGATCTGGGCAGGATCCCGTCCTGCCGCCAAGGCTGCTTTTGTGATTTCTTCCCGTATTGCGGCGATATTTTCAGCAATCGACATAGTGTTTACCTCGTGTTT
>JAFXBH010000302.1 GCA_017521875.1 Oscillospiraceae bacterium | reverse complement strand
GAGATGATGGGTGTGGTTGGCCGTCTGGGTAAGGTTTTGGGCCCCAAGGGCTTGATGCCCTCCCCCAAGGCTGGTACTGTTACCCCCAACGTTGCTTCTGCTGTGCAGGAGATCAAGGCCGGTAAGGTTGAGTACCGTCTGGACAAGACCAACATCATCCACTGCCCCATCGGCAAGGTTTCCTTCGGTTCTGAAAAGTTGACCGAGAACATGGACACCCTGATGAATGCTGTTATCAAGGCTAAGCCCGCTGCAGCAAAGGGTCAGTACGTTCGTTCCTGCACCGTGGCTTCCACTATGGGCCCCGGCGTGAAGGTTAACACTTCCAAGTACGGCAACTAATTTGCTACCAAAAACCCGGAAGACACACCGTCTTCCGGGTTTTTAAAATATTTATGAAGTTCTTCAAAAAAAGCGCTTGACAATTTTCTATAGATATGGTAGAATTCGACTGTTGCCAAAGACAGCAGGCGCTGCAAAGCATAAGTCCTGCCGAGGTGCGTCTAACATTTTGATTGTTTGCGTGTCTTTCTGTCTTCTGGCAGGAAGACATTTTTTTAGTTTTCGGAGGTGAAACACACATGCCCAACGCAAAGGTTCTTGAGAGCAAAAAGGCAGTTGTTGAATCCCTGTCCGCTAAGATCAAGGAAGCTACTTCCGTGGTCTTCGTTGAATACAAGGGTATCACCGTTGCTCAGGATGCCGCTCTGCGTAAGCAGTTCCGTGATGCAGGCGTGGAGTACTCCGTTGTTAAGAACACTCTGACCCGTTTCGCTGCCAAGGAAAATGGCTACGATTTCGACGAGGTTCTCAACGGCACTACCGCTATGGCCAGCACCACCGGCGATCCCATCGCTCCCGCTCGTATCGTATGCGAGTACGCTAAGAAGAACAAGCTCCCTCTGGCTATCAAGGGCGGCATTGTTGAAGGCTCTGTTCTGTCCGCAGACCAACTGAACGGTTTCGGCGAACTGCCCAGCAAAAATGCTCTGGTCGCTTCTGTGCTTGGTACCTTCCTGGCACCTATCTCCAGCCTGGCTTTCGTATTGGATCAGGTTCGTATCCAGAAAGAAGGCGGCGCTCCTGCAGAATCTGCAGAAGCCTAATTTGTTCGTAAACTCACAAACATTAAACACATTTAACATTTAGGAGGATATCACAATGGCTAGTGAAAAGATCACTGCTCTGGTAGAAGAGGTTAAGGGTTTGACCGTTCTGGAACTGTCCGAACTGGTTCACACTCTGGAGGAAGTTTTCGGCGTTTCCGCCGCTGCTGCTGCTGTTGCTGCTCCCGCCGCTGGCGCTGCTGAGGCTGTAGAAGAGAAGACTGAGTTCGACGTCATCCTGAAGGATGCCGGCGCTTCCAAGCTGAACGTTATCAAGGTCGTTCGCGAACTGACCGGTCTGGGTCTGAAGGACGCTAAGGATCTGGTTGACAACTGCCCCAAGACTTTGAAGGAAGCTATCGCCAAGGAAGAGGCCGAGCAGATCGTTGCAAAGCTGAAGGAAGCTGGCGCCGAGGCCGAGATGAAGTAAGATTACTTCATTTTACACAGATAAAACAGCCGCCGGTTTTCTGGCGGCTGTTTGCATTTTCAGGAGGTTCTTATGGCGTCTATTGTAAACTATTTCTCTTCCATGAATTTGGATATTGGCCAGTTCTTGAAGGCCACCGGTATGCTGCTGGCAGCGCTGATCGTTCTGGCTCTGCTGGGTCGTTTTATTTTTGGCAAACGTTCTGCTTTGATTTTGGCAGTCTCTTCTGCTATCGGCATTTTATTTATCTACGCTATTACCATCTTGCTGGGTGGCGCAGGCGAAACTCTGCAGAAATTTATCGCCCCCCTGCCCTTTGTCACCATTGAAAACGACACAATGGTATTGTTTAATTTCCAGGCAGATTATACTGTGGTATGTACGCAAATTCTCAGTATGATTATTTTGGCATTTATGATGAATCTGGCTGACGGCTGGCTGCCCGTGGGCAAGAATGTCTTCACTTGGGTATTCTTCCGCTGTCTGGGCGTGGTGATTGCCCTGGTTCTGCATTTGGTGGTGACAGGTCTGCTGACCACTTATCTGCCCGAAGGTCTTATCACCTATGCGCCTACCATTCTGCTGGCTATCCTGGGACTGATGTTGCTGACCGGTGCTCTGAAATTCCTTGTAGGTTTGATACTCACCACCGTTAACCCCCTGATTGCCGCCCTTTACACTTTCTTCTTTGCCAATATGGTTGGCAAGCAGGTGACCAAAGCCATCCTGACTACCGCAATTTTGGCTGGATTGGTCTTTGCATTGCAAAAATTGGGCATTGTTGCAATCTCCATCGCATCTGCTGCGCTGGCTGCATATATTCCCTTGATTCTTTTGCTGGTCGTACTATGGTATATCATAGGGAAACTTCTGTAATTTTTTTGATTTTCCTGTATTTTTTATTTTACAAATGCCCCATAATGTATTATAATGGGCAGGTAAAAGACCTGCTTAACTTTTACAAATTTTGAACGAAACTTATCAGATTGGATGTGTTACTATGAGCCGGATGTTAGGTACTGTTTCTATGGGCGTTCGCGCGCCTATTATCCGTCAGGGCGATAACCTGGCTGAAATCGTTACCGGTTCTATCTTGGAGGCTATTTCTGTAGACGGTCTGGCACCCCGGGATCGGGATGTGGTGGCCATGACCGAAGCCATCGTTGCCAGAGCCCAGGGCAACTATGTCACTGTTGACAACATTGCCGACGATGTACGGGCAAAACTGGGTGGCGAAACTGTGGGCGTGATTTTCCCCATTCTCAGCCGTAATCGGTTTGCTATCTGCCTGCGGGGTATCGCTAAGGGCTGCAAGAAGGTTGTATTGATGCTCAGTTATCCTTCTGACGAGGTGGGCAACCACCTGATCGACTGGGATATGATGGATAAGAACAATGTCGATCCCTACCGGGATGTATTGAGTGAAGAAAAATATCGGGAACTGTTTGGCTATGTCAAGCACCCCTTTACCGGTGTGGACTATGTAGACTACTACAAGACCCTGATTCAGGAATCCGGTGCTGATGTAGAAATTGTCTTTGCCAACGATCCTCGGGCAATCCTGTCTTACACCAAAAACGTACTGAACTGTGACATTCACACCCGGGCACGGACCAAGCGTCTGCTGACCGCGGCCGGTGCAGAGCGGGTGTTTGGTTTGGACGAGATTATGACCCAGTCCGTAAATGGCAGCGGTTACAATCCCCGCTATGGCCTGCTGGGTTCCAACAAAGCCACAGAGGACACCGTCAAGTTGTTCCCCAGAGACTGTCAGGATCTGGTGGAAGACATTCAGGCACGGCTCTTGAAGGCCACCGGCAAGCATATGGAAGTAATGGTCTACGGTGACGGTGCTTTTAAGGATCCTGTAGGTAAAATTTGGGAACTGGCTGACCCTGTAGTCTCCCCCGCTTACACTGCCGGTTTGGAAGGTACGCCCAACGAACTGAAACTGAAGTATTTGGCAGACAACGATTTTGCCAATCTCTCCGGCGAGGCTCTGCGAAATGCCATTAAGGACAAGATTCAGCAGAAAGACGGTTCCAGCCTGGTTGGCAATATGGCTGCCCAGGGCACAACCCCCCGTCGTTTGACCGACCTGATCGGTTCTCTGTGCGATCTGACCTCCGGTTCCGGTGATAAGGGTACGCCCATCGTCTATATCCAGGGCTATTTCGATAACTACACCACTGACTGACAATAGAATACCGGGTGTGTCATAAGACACACCCGGTTATTTTTTTACGCATTTTCCACGGCTTCCACAACCGCAGACATTGCATCTGTATTTACAGATTCCATTTGTCCGTTATCGAAGTGCTCTGCTACCTTGGGGTCAATGGGCAATCTTGCCAGCACCGGCACACCAAAATCAGATGCAACAGCGTCCAATTTGCTTTCGCCAAATACGCTGATCCGCTTGCCGCAATCGGGGCATTCCAGATAGGCGTAGTTCTCCACGAATCCCAGTACGGGAATGTGCATCATATTGGCCATCTTCACTGCCTTACTGACGATCATAGAGACCAGATCCTGAGGACTGGTAACGATGACGATGCCGTCCACCGGCAGGCTCTGGAACACCGTCAGTGGAACATCACCGGTACCGGGAGGCATATCCACAAACATATAGTCCACATTTTCCCAGATCACATCAGACCAAAACTGCTTCACCGCGCCGGCGATCACAGGACCACGCCACACCACGGGAGAAGACGCATCATCCAGCAACAGATTGATAGACATCACCTGAATACCGGTCTTACTGAGAGCGGGATACAGGCCGTCATCGTTTGCGCCCTGACATTCGTCCACGCCAAAGGCCGTAGGAATGGAGGGGCCGGTAATATCGGCATCCAGAATTGCAACCCGTTTGCCCTGCTTGGACATAGCCACTGCAAGCATAGAGGTAACGGTAGATTTGCCTACACCGCCTTTTCCGGATACTACAGCAATTACCTTCTTAACAGAAGATTTTGGATTCAACTGCGCCAGCAGGCTTTCTGCCTTGCGATCACCGCAATCAGAACTGCCGCAGGAAGAACAATTTCCACTACAAGAACTCATGAATACTTTACTCCTTACTTTTTTCTCGGCCTATTATAGACCCCAACCGGTTCGGTGTCAACCCTCTTGGGCATTTTCCCACTGCTCCATCAAATTTAGCAGGACCGTTTCTGCGGATTCTTTTTCTCCCAGCAAACGGGTCAGTTCCTGATAGTCAGCCGCGGCTGCTTCAATGGCGGCATCCAGTTCGGCAATGACACCCTCCTGCTTTTCAATTTCCCGTTCTAAGCGGCGGATCAGTTTATCATTCTCCTTGGTACCGCCTTTGGGTTTTTCTTTTTTCGGTTTGGGCGCAGAGACGGTTTGGGGAATAGATACAGCTTCGTGTTCCAAAATAGAACGATATTTTTTATAGCCGCATTTGAAGTCCCGGATTTGGCCATCTTCCAACAGCCAAATCCGCTCGGCAAATTTCTCAATAAAGTACCGGTCATGGGAAACAAAGAGCAGCACGCCTTCAAACTCTTCGATGGCCGCCTCCACCCACTCCCGGGATGCGATATCTAAATGGTTGGTAGGCTCGTCCAAAATCAGCAGATTGATTTTCTCGTCCATCAACATGCACAGTCGCAGACGGGACTGCTCGCCACCAGACAAGTTACCTACTGTCTTGAACACATCTTCACCCTGAAACAGAAAGGCGCCCAAGCGGTCACGAGCGGTCTGTGGGGTGCAGTTTTTCTCATAGAGCATTGTATCATACAAACTTCGCTCCGGGTGGTCAAAATGAATGATCTGGGGCAGGTATCCCCATTTGACGGTTGGGCCAAACTGAATCTTGCCTTTACAATCCTCGTCCCCCAGCAAACATTTGATGAATGTGGACTTACCTGTACCGTTATCGCCCAGCAGGGCAATGCGCTCGCCGCCCTCCACCTTCAGTTCCACATCCGAAAACAAGGTGCGGTCTCCGAAGGATTTTTCTACATTTTTCAACTGGAACACCATATCGCCAGCAAAATCCTTTTGGGCAAAACCGGCTTTCATGGTTTTCTCTGTTTTAGGTCGTTCCGTTTTCCGAATGCGCTCCATTCTATGCTGAATGGACATCGCACGACGGTATAGGGTTCGGTTATTGATGCCCCACCCTTTCATTCTCTCTACAGTATACCCCAGTTGCTTCAGTTTCGCCTGCTCCTGTTCGTACTGTTTCAGTTGCAGATTGAACCGGGCTTGCTTTTCCTCAATGTAGAAGGAATAGTTACCTGAATAGAATTCTGCATGGCCATCAGTAATCTCAATCACTCTTTGAGCAATGGTATCCAGAAAATAACGGTCATGGGATATGGCCAGCACCGTACCTTTAAAACTCTTGATGTACCCTTCCAGCCATTCCACACTCCGCAGATCCAGATGGTTGGTAGGCTCGTCCAGCAAGAGAATATCCGTCTTTTCCAAGAGGAGTCTGGCAAGATTGACCCTTGTCTTTTCGCCGCCGGAAAGACTTGCAAATTCCTGCACCCGTTGCTCCGGAGAAATTCCCAAGCCGTTACAGATCTTGTCTGTTTCCACATCCATCTCATAGCCGCCGCCGGATTGGAACCGGTTGGTAAGCGTATCGTACTCTCTTAATTGCGCTTCCGTGGCACCGCCTGCCATCTCCTGCTCCAACACCGCCATTCGTTCCCGCGTTTTGGTCAGCACCCGGAATGCCGAACGGAGCACATCCTCCACAGTATAGCCTGCAGGGAATTTGGGAATCTGAGAGATCAGTCCTAAGCGTTTGTGGGGATTGATAAACACCTCTCCGGCATCATAGTCCATCTGTCCTGTGAGAATATTGAAAAGGGTGGTTTTTCCGCAGCCGTTCCGGCCTAAAATGGCAACCCGTTCCCCCTCCTGAATCTCAAAGGACAGATCTTCCAGCAGGTTCTCCCCTATTACAAAAAACTTGGTTAAGTTTTTAACCTGTATATCAATCATCGTTTTCTCCAACAACCATAGATCGCAAGGTATCCAAATCGATCAGAAGATTTAACGCCTGCAGCAGCGCATTGCTGCTCATATGGTAAGGTAAATTCAGTTTTTTCTGTAATGCTGCCCGCTTGGCTGCACTGTCTGCGCCACCGGACAGCCCTAACTCCACCATATCTTGCTTTGTAATATTCCCGGCGGTACGGGTGGCCGTCTCCCCCTCGATGGTAGCGCCGGCATTCCGCAAAGCCTGTAGGATGATCTCCGGTGACATACCCTCCACACCCAGTTTCCCTTCCTTACCGGGGACGGTTTTTCGCCGCTCTTTTCCATAGATATCAGGAACATACGCTTGTTTCAGTCGGTCCGCAGGAATCGTACTTTTCAGATAATTGCGGATCACCAGACCTGCTCCATCCGGATCGGTAAAGATGATCAGCCCCCGGGATGCCGCTACTTTTCGCAGCAGATCCAAACGGAGTTTGTCCTTCATAATGCCAAATCCAAAGGTTTCCAAAATGGGAGCGTCCACAATTTGGGACAGAGTATTCTTATCATACCGCCCCTCTACCACAATGGCTTCCCGAATTTTAATCATCTTTTGCCTCCTGCGCGAGACGCAGAATCAGCACCTCCAGAATTCGCTCCGGTGCATCAAAGGAGGTTTTGATCTTTTGGTCACTTTCCAGTACCAATCGGGCCGCCTTTTCATAGAATTTTGCGGAAAAACGGCCGGCTGAGGCGATAGTCTTTCTGGCCGCATAGTCCTTAAGACCGGTAATTTTCATCAAATCGTCAGCCGATTTACCGTTATCCAAAAGAATTCTTGCAGCGCTCAATCGACGGAAATGCATACCCACAGCACCCAGGATCGCCAAAGGCTCCTGCTGCATTTTCAGAAGTTGCTGCAATTTTAACAAGGCAGTGCCGTAATCACCGCTGCCAAGCAGATCTGTCATCTGGAACACCACCGCGTCCAGCACCGGCTCAACAACTGCATCAATATCTGCCTTACAGACCATTTCTGCGCCGGAATAGGCACAAATTTTGGATATCTCACCGGCCAGAGCAGTCATCGTACCACCGGTGATATCAATCAGATAGACACACAAGTCCGGGGTGATCTTCTTCCCTGCGGCTGCAAAATGTCTGCCAATCCAGGCTACCAGATCCCTCTGGTTCTGTTTTTCAAAGTCCACCTGCAGGCCATTTTGTTCCACCACATCCCACAATTTCTTAAGCCGCTTGTCCGGTTTGTATGCGGTAGTCTCATAGGTAAAGACCACGGTGCAGTAATCAGGGATATCGGAAAGGATCTCCGCCATAGCATTCCGGTCGGATTCATGCATCTTAAAAATATCAATTTCATCCACGATCACCAGCGTGTGCTCCGCCATCATAGGCAGATTCTCCACGCAATCAGCAAAGGTGCGGATATCGAAACTTTCCGGGGTTAATTTGTGAAAATTAAAGGATTCCGTCACAGGATCGATGAGTGCCTTTTTCAGTTGTTTCAGGTAGTGGTGCAGCAAAAAAGTCTCTTCGCCATAGAAAAAGTACAGCCGTGCCGGCGCATTTTGCTTCAGTTGTTCCTTCAGCGTCTGCAACATACTGGGCTGCTCTGTTTTCTTTGCCATGGTTTCACCCCCTGAAAATAATCGTTCCTTCCAAATCGGTGCGGTACACGCCGCAGCCAAACAGTTCTAACCGCTCTAATGTCTCTTGGGTGGGATGGCCGTAGCGGTTATCTTCGCCCACAGAAATAATCACAATCTCCGGGCGGGTCTCATTCAGCAGTTCCCATGATGTGGAACTCCTAGACCCGTGGTGACCGGCAATCAAAATCTCCAAATCCGGCAGGTCAGTATGGGCCATCAGCGCCTGTTCCCCTGCTTCTGCCCGGTCACCTGTAATCAGTATATCACAGTTTTCCGGTTGAAACAAGACACACAAACTGCTTTCATTATCATCTTCCCGATCCTCAGAAGAATATATGGTAATTCCTGCCTCCT